>NZ_JBEOXE010000060.1:0-44105 GCF_040296485.1 Streptomyces sp. NPDC002138
CGGTGCTCCGGTCGGCCGACCGGAGCACCGCCACCCGCTGATCTCGGCCCGTCAGGGCCGCGGCTCGGCCGGCTCGGCCTCTTCCGCGGCGTTCCAGGCGATGCCGTCCAGGATGTCGTGTTCGGAGACGACGACCTCGGTGGCGCCGGTGCGCTCCATGATGGCCAGGAGGATGAGGGCGCCCGCGCCGATCACGTCGACCCGGCCCGGGTGCATCACGCCGATCGTCGCGCGCTCCGCGTGCGTCTGCGTCAGCATCCGCTCGCTGATCTCGCGGACCGCCTCGTACGGGATCCGGCTGTGGTGGATCGCCCGCGAGTCGTACTCCGCCAGCCCCAGCGCGATGCCCGCGACCGTGGTCACCGAGCCCGCCAGGCCCACCAGCGTCCGCGCGTCGCCCAGCGGCACCGACTCGGCCGCCAGGTCCAGCGCGGCCTCGATGTCGGCCCGTATGGCCGCGACCTGAGCCCCGGTCGGCGGGTCGGTGACGACCCCGTCGACGACCAGGTGGCGTTCGGTCATCCGGACGCAGCCCACGTCGACCGAGCGCGCGGCGCGCACGTGGTCGTCGCCGACCACGAACTCGGTGGAGCCGCCGCCGATGTCCACGACGAGGTACGGCTTCGCCAGGTCGTCGCGGCCCGTCAGCGCCTTGGTGGCGCCGGTGAAGGAGAACTCCGCCTCCTGCTCACCGCTGATCACCTCGGGCTCCACGCCCAGGATGTCCAGCACGCCCCGGACGAAATCGTCCCGGTTCTCCGCGTCGCGCGAGGCCGAGGTGGCCACGAAGCGGACCCGCTCGGCGCCCAGCTCCTTGATCACCGCGGCGTACTCGCGGCAGGCCGCGAAGGTGCGCTCCAGGGCCTCCGGAGCCAGCCGGCCGGTCTTGTCCACGCCCTGGCCGAGCCGGACGATGGTCATCCGCCGGTCCAGCTCGATCAGCTCGCCCGTCTCCGGGGTGCAGTCGGCGACCAGCAGGCGGATGGAGTTCGTACCGCAGTCGATGCCCGCGACGCGCGTCACGCGCCGGTCTCCGGCTGCTCCGCCGTCTCCGGCTGCTCCGCCTTCTTCTCCGCGCACGGCGTGACGCAGGCGCCCTTGGCCCACCACTCGGGCAGCATCGCGAGGGCCTCGTCGCCGAACGGGTTCACGCCGGGACCCGCGGCCAGCGAGTGACCCACCAGCACGTGCAGGCACTTGACGCGGTCGGGCATGCCGCCCGCGCTCGGGAAGCCCTCCAGCACCTCGATCGCGTCGCGCCGGGTGATGTAGTCCTCGTGCGCGGCCCGGTAGGCGGCGGCCAGCTCCGGGTCCGTGGCGAGGCGCGCCTGCATCTCCTTCATCACGCCGTTGGCCTCCAGCGTGCCGATGGCACCGGCGGCCCGCGGGCAGGTCAAGTAGTACAGCGTGGGGAACGGCGTGCCGTCGGGCAGTCGCGGGGCGGTCTCGACCACGTCGGGCTGCCCGCAGGGACAGCGGTGCGCGATGGCGCGCAGTCCGCGCGGCGGGCGGCCGAGCTGCTGCTCGAACGCGGCGATGTCCGCGTCCGTCGGCTCGGTCCGTGCGGTCTGGGGCGGGGGCGTCTGCATGCCTGGGGTGCGTCTTTCGGTAAGAGGTCGGTCGGTGAACGTCATTCGGCGGGGCGGTCGGCCTTGTCGATGCCGTCCCAGACGTTCGAGTACCAGGGCCGGTCGGCCGTCGCCGTGCCGGTGCCGCGGTGCTCCGCGGCCTCGGAGTCGACCATCGTGAAGCCGGTCTCCCCGGGCCGTACGTAGTGCAGGTGGCGGCGCGCCTGCTGCTCCGCGTACGCCCGGTCCTGCCAGCGGGCCTTCTCGTCGCGGAGTTCGTCCAGCCGCTTGCGCGCCCGGTCGGCGGTCCGCTGCTGGTCCGCGATCTCCGAGCGCTGGGAGACGTACTGGCGCATGGGATACGCGAGGGCGACGACCAGGGTACAGAGGACCAGCACCAGCAGCGCGGCCCGGCCGGTCAGCCGGCTGCGCCGGACCTGACGCCGCGACTGCGAGCGGTAGACGTGGGCCGCGGTCCGCTCACCGAGCTGCTTGAGCCTGGTAGCGGTCGAGAAGGTGGAGAACCGATCCCGGTTCCCGGCCATTGACCCCGCCTCCCCTGGTGCGCGCACACAGCAATACGTCCCCGCACACGGTACGGGACCGAGCGCGGGGACGTACGGAGGCTGTCAGGCCCCGCGGGGATTAACCCCGCGGAAGCCGGTCCCGAAGGAGATCAGCCCTTGAAGCGCGGGAAGGCGGAGCGGCCCGCGTACACCGCGGCGTCGTCGAGGATCTCCTCGATGCGCAGCAGCTGGTTGTACTTGGCGACGCGGTCCGAGCGGGCCGGGGCGCCGGTCTTGATCTGGCCGCAGTTCACGGCGACGGCGAGGTCGGCGATGGTGACGTCCTCGGTCTCGCCGGAGCGGTGCGACATCATGCACTTGAAGCCGTTGCGCTGGGCCATCTCGACGGCGTCCAGGGTCTCGGTCAGCGAACCGATCTGGTTCACCTTGACGAGCAGGGCGTTGGCCGAGCCCTCCTCGATGCCGCGGGCGAGGCGCTCCGGGTTGGTGACGAAGAGGTCGTCGCCGACGATCTGGACCTTGGTGCCCAGCTTGTCGGTGAGGGTCTTCCAGCCGGCCCAGTCGTCCTCGTACAGCGGGTCCTCGATGGAGACCATCGGGTACGCGGAGACGAGCTCCTCGTAGTACTCGGTCATCTCGGCGGCCGAGCGGGACTGGCCCTCGAACTCGTACTTGCCGTCCTTGTAGAACTCGGACGCGGCGACGTCGAGCGCGAGCGCGATGTCCTTGCCCGGGACGTAACCGGCCTGCTTGATGGCCTCGACGATGAGGTCGAGCGCGGCGCGGTTGGACTCCAGGTTCGGCGCGAAGCCGCCCTCGTCGCCCAGACCGGTCGAGAGGCCCTTGGTGTGCAGGACCTTCTTGAGGGTGTGGTAGACCTCGGCACCCCAGCGAAGGGCTTCGGAGAAGGACTCCGCGCCGATCGGGGCGATCATGAACTCCTGGATGTCGACGTTGGAGTCGGCGTGCGACCCACCGTTGAGGATGTTCATCATCGGAACGGGCAGCAGGTGCGCGTTCGGGCCGCCGAGGTAGCGGAAGAGCGGGAGGTCCGAGGCCTCGGACGCGGCGTGGGCCACGGCCAGGGAGACGCCGAGGATCGCGTTGGCGCCCAGGGAGCCCTTGTTGTCGGTGCCGTCCAGGTCGAACATGGCCTGGTCGATCAGACGCTGCTCGGTGGCGTCGTAGCCGACGAGCTCCGGGCCGATCTGCTCGATGACGGCGAGGACGGCCTTCTCGACGCCCTTGCCCATGTAGCGGTTGGGGTCACCGTCACGAAGCTCGATGGCCTCGAATGCACCGGTGGAGGCGCCGGACGGAACTGCAGCACGGCCGGTGCTGCCGTCGTCGAGGCCAACCTCGACCTCGACCGTGGGATTGCCTCGGGAGTCCAGGATTTCCCGGGCTACGACGACGTCGATGGACGGCACGAGCATCTCCTTCTGGGATGTGACGCTGGGTGTGCGGTGGCGTGTCAGGCCGTGGGACGGCCTTGCCGCTTAGAGCCTAACCGGCTCCGGGCACTCGGTCGGCCGACCAGCCGCTCCGTGGGATGAAAAAGGGTCTGAATACCCCTCTTACGTGACATACGGCAACGCCTGGGCGGGATGCCGGCCCCGGACGCACCACCGCCCGGCGCGTGAGGGGATACGCGCCGGGCGGTGGGGAACGCGAGTGTTACCGCGGGATTCAGCTGAGCTTCAGCTTCTGCCCCGGGAAGATCAGGTCGGCGTCCTTGACGATGTCCTTGTTCAGCTCGAACACCTGCTGCCAGCCGCCCTTGACGCCGTTCGCCTGGGCGATGGTGCCGAGGGTGTCGCCCGACTTGACCTCGTAGGAGCCGTTGCCCGTCTTGGGAGCCTCGGCCGCCGGGGCGGACTTGGTGGGGGCCGGGGTCTCGGCGCGCTCGGAACGGGTGACCGGGGCCTCGGGGCGCTTGGTCTCCTGCTTCGGCTCGGCCTTCTTCTCCGGCTTGCTCTGCGGCTTCGGCTTGCTGGGGGTCTCGGCCGAACCACCGTTGTAGGAGGAGCTCGACAGGCCCACGCCACAGGACGGCCACGCGCCCTTGCCCTGGCCCTTGAGGACCTTCTCGGCGATGGCTATCTGCTGCGACTTGGTGGCCTGGTTGGCCTGCGGGGCGTAGGCCTTGCCGCCGTAGGCGGCCCAGGTGGAGGACGAGAACTGAACGCCGCCGTAGTAGCCGTTGCCCGTGTTGATGGACCAGTTGCCGCCGGACTCGCACGCGGCGACGGCGTCCCACTGGGAGGCGGTCGCGGCGCTCGCGGCGCCGGCGGTCATCAGCGGAGCCGCCACGGCGACACCGGCGACACCGACGAGGGTGACGACACGGGTGGCCTTGGAGGCGCGACGGTGCTTGCCCTTGCCGGAAAGCAGCATGGTTTTCTCCTCACCGACGCCTGCGAAGTGAGCTGTCGGGTTCGGGCGGATGAGTTGCCCGGTCGCGCACCGAGGAGGTGCGCGGCTTAACCCCAAGCCGGTTCCGTGACCATCTCTCAATGGCCGGTTCCGGCACTTACCTTGGTTCCCCCGCTCCTGCCTTCGGCGCTTGCGCGACGACTGTTTCCTCCGTCCGCCGGCAGGATTCGGCGATGCGGTCGAAGGAGCCCGCGGTGGCGAGCGATTCAGAAGGTAGACAGGTCTCTCCCCGATGTTCAACGAGGGACATCGGGGAGAAACGGGCCCTACTTGCGCTCCCGGGGCGGGTGTTTGCGCAGGTGAGAGCGGGGTTTCCGGCAGTCGCCGACCAGGACACGCCAGTTGAACGGAAGAGATGCATGTCTCACTTGCACGAAAGGGACATACACGGCGATCTTCCCGCCCTAAGTGCCCCTATTTATGGCTTAGATCGAGATTCTGCCCCGGGGTGATCAGGTCGGCATCATGCCCGATGACCTGCTGATTGGCCTCGTAAAGGGCATTCCAGCCACCCTCGACTCCCTTGGCCTTCGCGATGGCCGTCAGGTTGTCGCCGCTCTTGACGGTGTACGTCGGGTCCGACAGGGCGTCAGGGGCGTTCGGAGCCTCGGCGGCGGGCGTTCCGCGGTGCTTTCCGCCACCCTCGCCCGTTTCGCCCTGCGGGAGGGCCACGGAGCCGGAAGGCGTCGACGGGGCCGCCGGGTTCGCCGGGGTCGAGGTCGCGGGAGCCGGAATGCCGGACGGCGAGGTCGACGGGCCGGTCGGGAGCGCCGGGGTGCCGGGCGTGGCCGGAGCGGGCGTGCCCGTGTGCCCCGTCGGCGCGCCGGGGCCGCCGGACAGCGGGTCCGGGGCCGGCATGACGGGCAGTACGGAGGTCAGCGGGGAGTCGGGCATCGCCGGCGGGGCGCTGGGCGAGGTGGTGGCCCCGGGGATGTGACCGGTCGAGGTCGGCGTCGACGCGGGGGCCGGGCCGCCGACCGGAGCCGGGGTGCCCTCGGGGCGCACCGGGGTCGGCGCGACCGAAGCGGAATGGCCGGGCGTGCCCGGATCGACGGTGGGCGCGGGGCCGGTGCGGGTGAGTCCCGAGGACTCCCCGCACAGCGGCCAGGCCTGCGGCCCCTGCGAGGCGAGCACGCGCTCGGCGATCGCGATCTGCTGCGAGCGACTGGCGAGGTCGGGCCGCGCCGCGAACTCCAGCCCGCCCGCGCTCTTCCACTGCTCCAGGGTGAACTGGAGGCCGCCGTACGACCCGCTGCCGAAGTCGGCGCTCCAGGTCCCGCCGCTCTCGCACTCCGCCACCCTGTCCCAGGTGGTGGTCTCCGCCGCGTTCGCGCCGGAGGCGGCGAACAGCGGTAGAGCGAGTGCGGAGCCGGCGACTCCGGCGGTGACGACAAGGGCGGGGACCTGACGGGGGCGTCTGTGGCGGCCGTTCCCGGAACGCATGAGGGTGGACCTTTCGCGTGGCGGTGGGGGGCGACGCGAACCTAGCCGGGTTCGAACGCTTGTCACAAGTCGATGATGCGCAGATCACGTCGAGGTCACAGAGTTGACTCTGCGTCAGTTGAGGCCCATGGAAGGGTTTATTCCGCATCTGAAACGTTTGGGGGTGTGAAGCGGACGGGAAGCGTGCGCAGGCCACGCATGATCAGTCCGCCGCGCCAGCGCAGCTCCTCGGGGGGAATGGCGAGTTCCAGATCGGGTAGACGCGTCAGCAAACTCGCGAGCGCCGTCTGGCCCTCCAGCCGGGCCAGCGGAGCGCCCAGACAGTAGTGGATGCCGTGTCCGTATCCGAGGTGCTGATTGTCGGTCCGCGAGAGGTCCAGGGTGTCCGGATCCTCGAACCGCGCGGGGTCGCGGTCGGCCGCCGCGAGGACCACGAGCACCGGATCGCCCGCCGGGACGTCCTGGCCGCCCAGGGTCAGCGGCTCGGTCGCATAGCGCCACGTCGCCAGCTCCACGGGTCCGTCGTAGCGGAGCAGCTCCTCGATCCCGGTCGCCAGCAGAGCGGACTCGCCGGCGGAGAGGGACTCCTGGAGGAGCGCGCGCTGACGCGGGTTGCGCATCAGGGCGTAGGTGCCGTTGCCGATCAGGTTGATGGTGGTCTCGAACCCGGCGAAGAGGAGCACGAAGCACATGGCGGTGGCCTCGGCCTCCGTCAGATGGTCGCCGTGGTCGCTCGCCCGGATCAGGTCCGAGATGAGGTCGTCGCCCAGGTCGTCGCGCTTGCGGTGGATCAGCTCTCCGAGATAGGCGCGGATCTTCTTCACGGAGCGGGCGACGCCGCCGCGCGGCCCGCCGCCGTGGCGGATCATCATCCCGGCCCAGTCGCGGAAGTCGTCCTGGTCCTCGCGCGGTACGCCGAGCAGGTCGCAGATGGCGTAGATGGGGAGCGGAAAGGCGAACTCGTGGATCAGGTCGGCCTCCCCCTTCTCCGCGAAGGCGTCGATGAGCCGGTCGGTCAACTCCTGGACCCGCGGGGCGAACTCGGCGACCCTGCGCGGGGTGAACGCCTTCGACACCAGGCGCCGCAGCCGCGTGTGGTCCGGCGGGTCGATGTTGAGCAGGTGCGTCATCAGGCCCGCGCTGCGCTCGCCGGGAATGCCCGTCTTGCCCGGCTCGGCGTGGTGCACCGGGTTCTTGCTCAGCCGCTGGTCGGCGAGGGCCTGCCGGGCGTCGGCGTACCGGGTGACCAGCCAGGCCTCGACCCCGCTGGGCAGCTTGGTGCGGTGCACGGGTGCGTGCTCGCGCAGCCAGGCGTAGGCGGGATACGGGTCGGTCGCGAACTCCCACGTGAAGAGTTCGGGTCCGGCGGCGGGGCAGCCGCCTTCGCGGCCGGCGGCGGGCTCGGCGGCGGGCTCGGCGGCAGCCTCGGCGGAGGACTCGGCAGGGGGCTCGGCGGGGGTTTCCTGGTGCACCCGCCGACCGTACCCCGCCCCTCGCCGGTCATCCCATATGACTGGTTTTCCGCGGCTGGCCGTAGATCACCCTTCCCTTGACCCCGGGATCGCGGCCGCTCCTACTGTCGCTCTTGTGGATGTGAGGATCTTGAAGAGCAGTTTCGCCGTGGTGGAGCGACGGGCCGAGCACGCGGTCAAGTACTTCTACACCCATCTGTTCTGGAACAATCCCGGCATTCGTGAGCTCTTCCCGGCCGCCGCCCCGGACATGGAACGCCAGCGGGACCGGCTCTTCGCCGCCCTCACCCATGTGATCGCGCACATCGACGACGAGACCCTCATCCCCTATCTCCGCGACCTCGGCCGCGACCACCGCAAGTTCCTCGCGCGCCCCGAGCACTACGACGCCGTCGGCGCCAGCCTGCTCGCCGCGCTCGCCGAGGCCAGCGGGCCCGCCTGGACCCCGGTCGTCGAGGAGGCGTGGAGCGCGGCCTACCGGGCGATCGCCGACCTGATGACCGCGGGCGCCGCCGCGAGCCAGGACCCGCCGTGGTGGGACGCCGAGGTGGTGCGCCACCTCCGGTACGGCACGGACATCGGCGTCCTGACGCTGCGGCCGCACCTGCCGCTCCCCTATCTCCCCGGCCAGTACGTCAGCGTGAGCTGCGCCCGGGTGCCGACCACCTGGCGCACGTACTCCCTCGGCAACGCGCCCCGCGCCGACCACACCGTCGACCTCCACGTCAGCCGGATCGAGGGCGGCCGCCTCAGCACCGCCCTGGTCCAGGACGTCGCGCCCGGCGAGGTGCTGCGGCTCGGCGCGGCGGGCGGCCGGGTCACCCTGCGCCACGAGGGCCGTCCCGCCACGTTCATCGCGGCCGGGACGGGCTGGGCGCCGGTGCGCGCCATGCTGGAGGAGCTGATGGCGCGGCCGCCGGGGCACGACGTACGCCTCTTCGTCGTCGCGCGCGACGGGGCGCACCTCTACGACCGGCCCCTGATCGACAGCTACGCGGACCGGCACCCCTGGCTCGCCGTCACCTACATCACGCCCGCGCCCGGCCGGCACCGCAACGAGGCGACCGGGCGGCTCGCGACCGCGCTCGGCAACCGCGGGCTCTGGCCGGACCAGGACGTCTATCTGTCCGGGCCGCCGCAGTTCATCGACGAGACCGCCGCCCTGCTGCGGGACCTGGGCGCCCTCCCGGGCCGGATCTTCCGCGACGCGGTGCCCGCCGCCTCCGGCGCGGGCCACGTCCGCCCGGTGGGTTTCGGCGAATGGTTCCTGAACCGGCCCGACCCGCACTGGCACGACCCCGGCGGCCGGGACCCGCGGCGCTGAGCGCGCGGCGCGCGGGTCAGCCCCTCGTCGTCGCGCGGTACGCCGCCACGGCGGGCGCGAGGACGGCCTCCACCCCGGCGCGCGGCCTCTGCGAGCCGATCTTCTGCACCGTGAGGATCACGTCGCCCTCGCGGACGAACGCCGACTCGCTGATGAAGGGGTCGGCGGAGCCGGGCATGACGGTCGAGATCCGGAGCACCAGGCCGTCGTCCGCCGGAACGTCCGCCGGCGCGACCGTCACGGTCTCCACGCCGTGGTCACCGTCGGCGTACGTGGTCGTATAAGAGGGACAGCGCCCCGCCGCGTCGCGGACGGCGCTCATGACGGCCGCCGCCTGGCCGGGCGCGTACCGGTCGAGCACCTCCTGGCCGAACCAGCTGTCGTCGACGCCCCCGTCCTCGATGGTGTCGGTGGCGAGCTGGCGCTCCAGCCCGACCGCCACGTCCTCCAGGGGGCGGGCATGGCGCGGCACGAAGGACTCGACGCCCAGTTCGGTGCAGGGCATCGAGGCGATCGGCACGGTGGAGGCGGGGGCGTGGGGCGCGCCGGTCGTCGTCGCGTTGATCTGCTCGGTCATCAGCAGGAAGCCCTGCGGGAGCCGGGCCGCGGTCAGCAGACCGTCGCGCAACCGTCCCTGCGACGAGCCCGGGGCCGACGCCGGGGCCGAGGCGCCGGGCGAGGAGCCCGGCGCCGAGGCGGGCGCCGGAGCGCCCGTCGACGCCCGCGTCGACGGGCCGGGCGAGCACGCCGCCGTACCGAGAACCGCCATGATGACCACCGCCATCGCGACATGCCGTGCGCGCACCGGTCCGCCCCCCTCAGATCTGTGGTGGCTCACCCTCGCACACGCCGCCCACGGCCTCCGTCCGGCCCCGGCACAACGTCACCGCGTCACAGCTCTCCGCGTCACGGCTCTCCGCGTCACGGCTCTCCGCGTCACCGCGTCACCGCGGGTCGACGCCCTCGGCCGCCCTGATCGCGTCCCGGTAGACCCGGGCCGCCGCGCGCAGCGCGGTCTCCGGGTCGGTGCCCGCCTCCTCGGCGCGCGCCGCCAGCGCCAGCAGCTCGTACCCGATGCCCTCTCCGGCCGGCAGCGGCACGTCCAGGCCGCCCGCGCGGGCGCGGCCCGCGAGCTTCGCCGCGAGCGCCAGCCCGGGCTGGCCCACCGGGACCCCGTCGGTCACCGATTCCCGCCGCTTCTCGACGGCCTTGGTGCGCTGCCAGATCTCCGCGACGTCCTGCGGGGTGTGCGCGACCTCGTCGCCGAAGACGTGCGGGTGGCGGTGGACGAGCTTGTCGACCAGGCTCCCGGCCACGTCGTCGATGGAGAAGGGCTCGTCCTCTTCCCCTTCTCCCCCTTCTTCCGCGATGCGCGCGTGGAAGACGACCTGGAGGAGTACGTCGCCCAGCTCCTCCCGCAGCGCGTCGCGGTCGCCGTCCTCGATGGCCTCGACGAGTTCGTACGCTTCCTCGATGCCGTACTTCGCCAGGCCCTCGTGGGTCTGTTGCGAGGTCCAGGGGCAGGCGCGCCGGACCCGGTCCATGACCTGGACGAGGTCGAGCAGCCGGGCGCCGGGCAGGTCGTAGGAGCCGGGCAGCAGCTCCAGGTCGGGCATGGAGATCCGGCCGGAGCCGGCCAGCCGGGCCAGGCCGTCGGTGAGCCGCTGGTCGCCCTCGCCGCTCGGCAGGATGACCACGGTGCGGCCCCCCGCGCACGCCTCGACCAGCGCGTGGGCGTCCAGGGCCGCCACCTCGACCTCGACGCCCGCCTCCCGCAGGTACGGGAGCTGCGGGTTCGCGGCGTCGGCGCACAGCACCCGGTCCGCCGCGTGCAGGGTCTGCCACGCCGACCAGGACAGCAGGCCGGGGGCGACCCGGTGACTGGCGGTCAGCAGGACGATGCGGCCGGTGGGCTCGGCGGCACCGGGCTCGGCGGCATCGGGCGCGGCGGCGGGCGCGGAAGCGTGGTCGTCGTTCACGCTTCGAACCTACCCCCGGTGGCGGCTCAGGCTCCCGCGGGGGCTTGTTCGGCCCGGGTCCGCTGGTTCACCCACGGGGTTTCCGCGTTGCCGAGGCCGATCTGCTTGTCGTCCCAGGCGCCGTAGCGCGGGTTCACCTGGATGTGCAGCTCCTTGGCCGCCTTGCCCAGCGCGTCGAGGACCTTGTCCTCGCCGTAGCGGTCGCTGAGCTTGCCGAAGAGCAGCCGGAAGCGGAATTCGCCGTCGATCTGGTCGGGCGCGAGCGGGACCCGGTCCATCAGCGCCGCCGTCTCCAGCTGGGCGGCGCCCTTGGCCTGCTCGGTCTGTGCCTTGCGGGCGGCCTCGATGTCCTTGGTGCTGACCGACACCCCGGCGTCCTCGGCGGCCTTCTCCAGGACGCGCAGCTGGATCATCTTGCCGAGTTTGACCCGCTCCAGGCCCGCGCTGGCCGCGATCAGCCGCTCCGGCTGATCGGCCCGGCTCTGGGCCGTGCGGACGTCCTTGACCTGCGCCTGGAGCGCTGCGGTGGTGATCCGTTCGCCGCCGACCACGGCCGCCGTGCCGGGGCGGACCTCGGCGGAGGAGCAGGCGGAAAGGAGGGGGGCCGCCACGAGCAGGGCGGCGGATACGGAGAGCGCTGTGCGACGGTGCAAAGGAGCCTCCCGGGCCGGGCTGGATTGTGCTTTGGTGCACAAGGGCCTTGCGGTGATCGATAGTATGCAGTCCGGGTCGTCCCAGCTACCGCTTCGACCAACGATTCCAAGGGTGTTGGGGTGCGCGTTCACTCCTCGGCCATCCGGCGGTCTTCCGTCGCTGCGAGGGTCGGCCCACCATGGCGACACCGCACTCACCCGGCCGCTCCCGCGCCCTCCCCCGTCACCTCCACCGCTCCCGCGGCCCGGCCGGTGCCGCGTCGGCGGGGCTGATCGCCGCGCTGGCCGTCTGCGCCGGGGACGCCGTCGCGCGCGTCTTCCCGTACGGCCCGCGCCACCGCAGCGTGAACGACCTCGGCAATCAGTTCGTCCCCTTCCACGCCCACCTGTGGGACCTGCTGCACGGGCGGGCGGCCGGGGACCTGCTGTTCAACTGGAGCTCGGGCTACGGAACCGCGTTCCTGCCCGACTTCGGGACCTACCTGAGCAGCCCCTTCGCACCGCTCGTCGCCCTCTTCCCGCGCGCCGACATCGACCTCGCCGTCTATGTCGTGACGGTGCTGAAGACGGCGGCCGCCGCGGCCGCCATGGCCTGGCTGCTGCGCACGCAGCGGCGCGGGCCGTGGTGGGGGGCCGCCCTGCTGGGGGCCTCGTACGCGCTGTGCGGGTGGTCGGTCATCGAGGCCTCCTACAACCCCATGTGGCTCGACGGGCTGATCGCCTTTCCGCTCCTGTGTCTGACGGGTGAATGGGCGCTGCGCGAGCGCCGCCCGGTCGCCGCCGCGCTGGTCGTCGCGCTCTGCTGGACGGCGAACTTCTACACCGCCTACATGGGCACGCTCGGCGCGGCCCTGGTGCTGCTGCTGCGCCTCGCGCTGACCCGCGAGGGCGTACGGGCCCGCCTGCGCGTCGCCCTGCGCGCGGCCGGGGCCACCGCCTCGGGGCTCGCGCTGGCCCTGCCGGTCCTGCTGCCGCTGTTCCTCAGCTCCCGGCAGGCCTACCCGGGCTGGACCCGCCAGTTCGCGCCCGCGCCCTGGACGGACGTGTTCGCCCGGCTGCTGCCCGCGACCTACAGCTTCTCCTCGCCCGCCCTCTTCGTGGGCACCGGGACCCTGCTGCTGGCCGCCGCGCTGCCGCTGCACCGGGCGGTGCCCCGGCGGGAGCGCTGGTGGTGGAGCGGCCTGGTGGCCGCGGTGCTGCTCTCCTTCCAGTGGAAGCCGACCCATCTGGCCTGGCACGTCTTCGCCACCCCCAACGGCAGCCCGTACCGGCAGACCTTCGTGCTGGCCGGGATCCTGGTGATGGCCGCCTGGACGGCGCTCGCCGCGGGCCGGCCGGGGCCGCGCGCGCTGACCGCGGGCGCGGGACTGCTGCTCGCGGCGCTGCTCGCCGCGTCGGGGAGCGCGCTGGCCGGTCCGGTGGCGTACGGGCTCGGCGCCGCCGGGATCGCGGCCGCCGCGGCGGGGTGGTGGTTCGCCGCCTCCCCGCGCCGCCGGTACGCGCTGCCCGCGGCCGCCCTGCTCGCCCTCACCCTCGTCACCCAGGCGGCGGCCACCACCGCCTGGGGGCACAAGGGCACGCTCGGCGGCCTCGACGACTACCCCTCCTGGGGCGCGCCGCACACCGCGCGCGCCGCGGCGCTCGCCGCCGCCGACGGCTGGCCCGCCCACCGCACGGACCCGGGGCGGCCCGCGCTCACCGGCAACGACCCGCTGCTGCTCGGCGGGGAGGGCGGCTCCTACTACAGCAGCCACACCCCGGACGTCCTCACCCGCACGATGGCGGCCCTCGGCGCGGGCTGGACCTCGCGGGGGCGCAGCGTGCAGAGCCTGGACAGCCCGGTGACGGACGCGGTGTTCGCGGTGGGCGCGCGGCTGCGGCCGGACGGCACGGTGGGGCGCGCGGCCGTGCCCCCGCTGGTGACGCTGCGCCCGGCCGGGCCGCCGCCCGCCTTCGGTCCCTCGCCCTTCCGCAACCAGGAACTCCTGCTGGGGGCCCGGGTGTACGAGGATCCGGTGGCGCCCGGGGTGTGCCGGGCGGGCACCGACGCCTTCCTGTGGGCGCCCGCGTACAACGGCACGGCCCGCCTCGCCGACGGCGCCCCCTTCCGGCTGAACGGGAACGCCCCGCGCAACCGGGCCGCCGTCCAGCCGCTCGGGACCTCCCGGGGCCCGTCCTCGGCCGTGTCCTTCGACCAGGGGGCGCCCGCCGCCTGGACCCTGGCTTGCCTGGACCGCCCGCTGCTGGACGCGGCGGCCCGGGGGCTGCGGGACACGGGGGCGGTCTCGGTGACGGTGGGCGCCCACGCCGTACGGGCGACCCTGGCCCCGGGGTCGGCGGGGACGGCCGTGCTGTCGGTCCCGGCGGTCGCGGGCTGGACCTGCGACGGGGCCCCGGCGGGCGCCTACCTGGGCCTGGTCGCGGTCCCGGTGACCCCGGACCGCACCACCGTGTCCTGCGCCTTCCGCCCTCCCGGCCTGGTCCCGGGCCTGGCGGCCGCCGCCCCGGCGGCGCTCCTGCTGCTGGCGGTCCTCGCCCGGTCGGCGGTGCTCCGCCGCCGGGGAAGGCCCTGACTCAGTGGGCCCGGCTCAGCCGACCCGACTCAGCGGACCTGGCCCAGCCACTGGAGGGTGCGGCGGACCTCCGTGGTGAAGGGGTGGGCCGAGCCGTGCAGGTGTTCCGCGTCGAACAGCAGGCGGACGAGGCTGTCGTGGGCCGCCGCGCGGTCCCCGAGGGACAGCAGCAGCTGCGCCATCCGGCGCCGGACCTCCAGCGGCAGGCCCGGGTCCGGATTGGCGTACCGGTTCTCGAACAGCGGGAGCAGTGAGCGGTACTCGGCCAGGGCGGCGGCCGGTTCGCCGAGCTGCTCCAGGCACTGGGCGGCGTCGTAGCGGAAGCGCAGGGACTGCGGGTCGCCCGCCGGGAACTCCTCTGCCAGGCGGCGCAGTTCGGGCAGGGCCCGGCGGTACTGGCCGTCGTCCATCAGCGTGGCCGCGTACTGCTTGCGCAGCGACCGGACGACCGGCGAGTGCTCCCCGTGCTGCGCGACGGCCGCCGGGAGGATGCCGCCGAGGATGTCCACGGCCTGGGTGAGGCGGCCCTCGTCCAGCAGCCCCCGGGCCTCGTCGACGGCGGCCGGGATGTCGCTGCGCGCGGGGGCGGCGGGCGGGGTCTGCGGGCGCGGCGGGGCCGTGACCCGGTCCGGCCAGGGCGCCTGCGGGCGCAGGAAGGGGCGGGTGGGGTCCAGGGGACCGGTGGGGCTGCCGTGGGTGGGCAGCAGCGGGACCAGCGCCTCGTACACCTCCTGCGCGGAGCCGGGCCGGTCCTGCGGGTCCTTGGCCAGCAGGTGCATCAGCACCGTTTCGAGGTGGGGCGGGATCTCGGGGCGCAGCTGGCGCACCGGGAGCGGGGGCTCGTACAGGTGCCGGTGCAGCACGCCGAGGGCGGTGGACCCGGCGAAGGGGACGTTGCCGCTGAGGAGTTCGTAGAGCAGCACGCCGAGGGCGTAGAGGTCGGTGGCGGGGCCGACGGCGCCGCCCATGGCCTGTTCGGGGGCCATGTAGGCGGGGCTGCCGATCGGCGATCCGGTGTGCGTGAGGCGGGTGGTGTCGGTGTCCATGACGGAGGCGACGCCGAGGTCGAGGACGGTGACCGTGCCGTCGGGGCGCACCATCACGTTGCGCGGCTTGAGGTCGCGGTGCACGATCGGCACCGCGTGGACGGCGGACAGCACCGAGCACAGCTGCGCGACCACCGAGACCGCCCACGGCCAGGGGTAGGGGTCGTGCTCGGCCAGGTGGTCGGCGAGGTCGGCGCCCTCGACGTACTGCATGACGAGGTACAGCTCGTCGCCGTCGTTGCCCGCGTCGTGGACGGTGACCAGCCCGGGGTGGTCGACCTGCGCGGTGACCCGGCATTCGCGCACGAAGCGGCGGCGCAGCTCCTCGGCGACGGTGCCGGGGCCCGCCACCTTGTCGGGGCGCAGCAGCTTGACGGCCACCCGGCGGTCCAGGCGCCGGTCGTACGCCGTCCAGACCTGGCCCATGCCGCCCTGGCCCAGGACGGTGGCGAGCTGATAGCGCTCGCCGATGATGCGCTCGGTCACCGGCCGGGCTCCTGGCCGGGCTCCCGGCCCTGCTCCTGCCGTCGCAGCAGCTCGCTCAGCTCGTCGAGCTCGGCGCGGACCTGGCCGATCCGCGGGGGCGACGGGGGCTGCTGGGGCTGCTGGAACGCCTGGGGCGGCTGGGTCGGTGCCGGGGCGGGGGTGGCGGCCTGCGGCGGGTAGCCGTATCCGTACGGCGCCTGCGGCGGGTGCGGCGGCGGGTACCAGTCGGCGGCCGGGGGCCGGTTCTCGCGCCGCAGGTCGGCGTAGAGGAAGTACGCGAGGGTCGCCACCGCGGTCGTCAGCGCGATCGACATGCCGACGTCACTGCGGGCGCCGCCGGCGTTCGGCACCGGGTCGGTGCCGACCAGCACGAACCCGAGGACGCCCAGACCGGCGGAGAGGGCGAACAGCGCCCAGTCCCGGCCGGCCCGGGTGACGATCGCGAGCCGCAGCATGGTGATCCAGGCCAGGAACCCGAAGGTGAGCAGCGGCAGCACCGCGAAGATCACGCGCAGGACCACCCTGTAGACCTGGCTGCGCTGGTTCCCGTGCTGCCGTCGCGGCGGCGGGAAGCCGGGGCCGGGGCCGTGCATCGTTGCTCCTGACGGGCGAATTTTCGGATGTGCTCGGGTGCGAGCGTATACACCGGCGGGGCCCACCGTTCAGGGGATGTACCCAACCGTTGCGGTCCCGCTCATTCCGCCCGGACCGTGCCGTCCGCCAGACCGTCGAAGAGCCCCTGCACCAGCTGTTCGCCGAGCCGTCCGGCGAGCCGCAGCGCGTCCTCGAACTCGGCGAGCGCGCGGAAGCGTTCGCCGTAGCGGCGCTGGTCCTCGAGCGGCAGCCGGGGCAGCTGGAGGCGGCGCACGTCGAGGCGGGTGGCGGTGGAGGCGTAGCTGGAGGCCTGCCGGTTGTTGGCGGTGCCGCGCAGGAATCCGGCCAGGAACCACGGGTCGAGGGCCGCCGGGTCGGGACGCAGCAGCTGGAGGTTGCGGCCGAGGGCCGCGCCCGCGTCGCCCGGGCCGACCACCCGGGCGACGGCGGCGGCGCCGACGACGGGGACGACGACGTCGCCCGCCTCGGTCAGGACGGGCTCGTCGGTGGAGTCGGCCAGGGTGCCGGAGGGGGCGGTGCCCCCGTACACGTCGTGTTCGGTGAGGACGGGGGCGTCCCCGGCGCCGCTGCCGGTGCCGGTGCGCAGCACCAGGGCGCCCGCGCGGGCGAGTTCGCCGATGGTGGTGCTGGGCAGCCGGGCGGGCTCGGCGGCGGGCTCGGCGGGCGGCGGGGTGAGCCGGGCGGCCCGCTGGAGGGTCTCGTCGAGGCGGGCGCGTACGGCGATCAGCGCGGCCGGGCCACCGCCCGCGTCGGCGGGGGGCAGGTGGCGGGCGGGGGTGAGGTCCACGTCGTCGTCGAGGAGTTCGATGACGGGCACGAGGCGGCTCAGCCCGGGGGTGTCCTGGCCCTCCCGCGGGCCGGTGGCGCCGTCGTACGCCGTCCAGGCGGCCAGCACGGCCTCCTGCACGGCGGGCCAGGCGGCCCGCTCGCGCCCCTCGCCGCCGCCGAGGTCCGCGGTGTCGACGAGCAGCAGCCCGGGCGGGGCCGGGGCGTGCGCGGCGGGCTTGCGCAGCACCCACAGGTGCAGGGGGATCCCGTACGGCGGCGCGGCTCCGGCCGGGAGCGCGATGACGGCCCGCAGCGCGCCCCGGCGCAGCAGGTCGGCGCGGATGCGGCGGCCGGAGCGGCGGGCGGCGACGGCGGGGGGCATCAGGAGGACGGCGGTGCCGCCCTCGCGCAGATGGGCCAGGGAGTGCTGGATCCAGGCGAGTTCGGATTCGGTGCGGGCGGGGAAGCCGTACTCCCAGCGCGGGTCGTAGGCGAGCTCCTCGTGGCCCCAGCCCCGCTCGTTGAACGGCGGGTGGCAGAGCACGGCGTCGACGGCGGGCTGCGGGAAGGCATCGGCGCGCAGGCTGTCGGCGGCGGCGGTGCGGACCTCGGCGGCGTCGTGCAGGGCGAGCCGGAGGGCGGTCAGGGCGGCGAGTTCGGGCGCGGAGTCCTGCCCGTACAGGGCGGCGGGCGCGGCGACGGCGCGCAGCAGGCTGCCGGTGCCGCAGGCGGGGTCGAGGACGCTGCGCGCGCCGGGGCCGGCCAGGGCGGCCATCAGCTCGGCGGGGCCGGGCGGGGTGAGCGTGTACTGGCGGGGGTTCGCGTCGAGGTGGCGGCCCAGCAGGAACTCGAAGGCGTTGCGGGCGCCCAGGCTCGCGGCGAGCTCGGCGGCGGCGCGCAGCAGCGGCATGGACGCGGCGGTGGTGGCCTCCGGGGCGGCGGCCAGGGCGTGGCCGGGGCCGAGGCGGGCGGTCAGCACCTGGGCGAGGACGGGGCGCAGCAGCGCGGCCGCCCGCTCGTCGGAGACGGCGCTCAACTCCAGCCAGTCGGTGGGCCGGTCGTGGACGACGAGCAGGGCGCAGCCCGCTGCGACGAGCCCGGCGACGGCTCCGGCGGGATGGGCGGACGCCTGCTGCCAGACGCGCTCGCGCAGGGGGACCTCGGCGAGCTTGCCCTGGGCGCGCAGCCAGCCCTCGACCTCGGGGAGGGCGAAGGACGGGCTGGTCTCGGTGCCGCCCACCGGCCGGGGGAAGTCGGCATGGCGGCGGCGCCAGTTGCTCACCGCGGCCCGGCCGACGCCGGCGAGGCGGGCGATCTCGGCTGCGGTCACCTCTGTGGGGTTATCCGGCATGGGCAGAGCATAGCCGTACACGGCGGATAGACCGATTCACAGCGTGTACAGACACCAGCCCAGAAACTCGGTGTTGACTCGGTTCACAGTGTCTGTTGTGATGGCTCCCGCCACGCCCCACCCTCCCCTCGCGAAGAGAGCCCCACCGTGCGCCCTGCCCGCATGACCGCCGCCGCGGTCGTCACCACCGCCGCCCTGTTCACCCTCACCGGCTGCTTCCCCTTCGGCGGCGACGACGTCGAGAGCGGCCCCTTCCCCGGCCAGACCGGGTCGAAGGTGGCGAACGCCTCCCTCGAGAGCCTGCGCGGAGCCTCCTCGCTGACCATCACCGGCACCGTCCGCGACAACGGCAAGCCGATCAAGATGGACATGGCGATCAGCAAGTCGGGGGACTGCAAGGGCTCGATGGCCGTCGAGGGCGAGGGCTCGTTCGAGCTGATCCGCAACGCCCAGTTCGTCTTCATGAAGGCCGACGCCGCCTTCTACCGGACCCAGTTGAAGGACTCCCCCAAGGACGAGGCCGACGCGGCGCTGAAGCAGCTGCCCGGCCACTGGGTGAAGACCAAGGCGTCGGCGCCCGACTCCAAGGAACTCTCGGCGTTGTGCGACCTGGACGAGCTCCTCAAGGAGTTCGACAAGAGCCAGGGGGCGCGCAAGGACGGCGTGGTGCAGGTGAACGGCCAGGACGCCCAGAAGGTGACCACCAAGACCACCGACGGGACCGAGGACCTCTACATCGCCACCAAGGGCGAGCCCTACCTCCTCAAGGCCGTCGAAACCGGCAAGGAGCCGTCCGACGTCTCCTTCTCCGGCTTCAACGTGCCGGTCCAGGCCGACTCCCCGACCAAGGACGTCATCGACACGGACAAATGACGCCCGGCCCCGCACGCCCGCCGCGCCCGGTAGCCGCCTCGCAGGGGAGGGCGGCTCCCGGGCGCGCCGGGTCCTTCCCTCGGCGCGCAGCACCGCACCGGCCGCGCTATGCCGGGACGACTCCGCCGAGGAACGCGGCCCAGGCCCGGGGGGCGACGGCCAGCTGCGGCCCGGCCGGGACCTTGGAGTCCCGGACGTGCACGGCGTCGGCGCAGTCGGCGACCTCGACGCAGTTGCCGCCTTCGCCACTGCTGTAGCTCGACTTGCGCCAGTCGAAGGCGACTTCGAGGCACTCGCCACCCTCGCCGTCGCTGTAGCTGCTCTTGAACCAGGCCAGGTCCGTGGTGTTCATACCTCTCCCAGCGTCTTCTCGATCAGAGTCAGGGACTCGTCCGGCGTGAGCGCCTGTGCCCGGATGATGCCATAGCGCTCCGCGTAGATCCGTACCCGTTCCTGGTCAGTGGTGAGGTTGGGCTGACCGTAGCTTTCGGTGTAGGCGACTTGCGCGCGCCCCTTGGGATTGAGGAGGGTGAACGATCCACCCATTGCCGCGTGTTCGCCACGATCGAACGGCATCACCTGGAGTTCGACCGTCCGGAGCCGTCCGATCGTGGCGAAGCGGCGCAACTGCTCCCTGTGGACTGCTTCCCCACCCACCGGACGCAGCAACAGACTGTGGTCGAGGACGAAGCTGAAGGTGGGAGAAGGCCACCGGTCAAAAATGAGCTGGCGGGCCAAGCGGTCAGCCACTCGCTTCTCGATCGTCGCCTCGTCCAGCAAGGGACGTCGTTTCGCGAACACAGCCCGCGCATGACTCTCGGTCTGGAGCATGCCCGGCACGCCCTGATAACCGAAGTAGTGGAGCGCATTGGCGGTGGCCTCCGCCTGGGCGTAATCCCGGAACCAGTCCGGGTGCCGGGTCCTCGCCCGCTTCAACGCCTCCCGGACGTCCGGGATCGCCGCGATCAGGATGCCCCCGGCGCCGAGCGCCCGGTCCACGTTCTCCAGGAAGTCCGGCTGCGGCGTCCGTACGCCCCGCTCGATGGAGGACACCAGGTCCTCCCCCACGTGCACGAGGGCCGCGAGTTCCTTCTGCTGGAGGCCCGCCTGCTCCCGCAGCACCTTGATGATTTTGCCGAGCGCCTTGAAGAGGTACGCCGTGCCGTCGACCTCCACGGGCCGCTCCGGCTCTTCCTCGCGCTCCGACAGGTCGTTCATCCTATGAACCGCCCTCGCCCGTACCGCACGTACACGCAACCGACCCGGCCCCTACGGGAGTTCTCCGTAGCGCCGTCGTCCCTGGAAAAGCGTACGGCGGCCCGGCCACTCTCGGTGAGGTGACGACCGAAAAGGGTGACATGGCACCAGAGTTCCGACAGCTCCTCTCCGCCACTCCGGGCGGCGCCCGGCTCGCCCGGCGCCTCGCCGGGGTGCAGCTGGCCGCCTGGGGGATCCCGCACGGCTGCGCGCTGGCCGAGGACGTGGAGCTGGTGGTCGGCGAGCTGGCCGCGAACGCCGTCCTGCACGGGCGGGTGCCGGGGCGGGACTTCGAGGTCCGGCTGGGATACGACGGCCTGCGGGTCCGCGTCGAGGTGAGCGACGCCCGCGGCGACGCGGCCCCGCCCGAGGTGCTCCCCGAGGCGGACCCCTGCTGGGCGGAGAGCGGGCGCGGGCTGGCGCTCGTACAGGCCGTGGCGCGGGAGTGGGGCGTGCGCCCGCGCGGCACGGGCGCCCCCGGCAAGACGGTGTGGGCCCGCCTGTGAATCCTCCGCTCCACGAAGGACGGACCCCCCGTCTGGACTAGGGTCGGGCTCCGCAGTCGGCAACGGGGGAGGCTTCGCATGGGCGACGGCAATGACAGCGGCAAGGTCCTGGACATCAAGACGGCCGACATCAAGTCAACGGCTCCGGTCTTCCATACGCAGGGCAAGAACCTGAGCAAGGCGCTCACGACGCTCGTCACCACCCTCGACGGACTCGGCAAGCCGTGGGGTGACGACGAGCAGGGCAAGGCGTTCGGCGACGCCTACACCCCCCAGCAGAAGTCCATCGAGAAGGCGGCCGGCACCCTCGTCCTCGGTCTGATCAGCATTCACGAGGCGATGACCGACATGGCGGACGGGCACGTCGACAACGACGAGTTGATCGCGGGGATGTTCACGAAGCTGCAGCCGAAGGTCGGCGAAGGCTACGACGGGGAGGCCAAGTGAGCATCGAGGACGAGGCCAAGGACCTCCTGCTCTCGCTGGGCCTGTGGTGGCCGGACGCCAATTCCGGCACCCTGCGGCACGCCGCCGACGCCTGGCGGACCTTCGCGGACGCCGTCGACGGTGTCCGTACGCCCGTCAACAACGCGGCCTCCTCGCTGATCGCCAACAACAAGGGTGAGGCGATCGAGGCGTTCGGGACCTTCTGGGGACGGTACGCGAAGGGCGCCGACGCGGGCTGGCTCAGCGACCTCGCCAAATCCTCCCGCGAGATGGCCGCGGCACTCGACAAGTTCGCCGGGGCCATCGACGACGCGATCAACAAGCTCTGGACGCAGATCGGCATCGACGCCGCGGTCATCGTGGGTGGCATCGCACTGGCCTTCTTCACGGCGGGCATCGCCGCCGGCGCCGCTGCCGCGGCCACCGAGGCCCTCATCGAATTCGGCGCCACGATGGGCATCGCCGTCACCACCACCGTCGCCGAGATCGCCGCGGGCACGCTGGTCGCGGCGACCTTCGGCAGCCTGGAGTCGGTGACCGTCGACCTCGCGGTCGCCCAGCCCATGAAGATCGCCACGGGCATGCAGAAGGGCTTCAGCCTGGACGAGATCAACGCCGCGGCCAGGGACGGAATGATCTACGGCGGGGTCTTCGGAGCCGCCGGCGGCGTGACGAAGGCCGGGATCGAGGGCAGCCTGTTCGCCCGGAACGACGTCCCCCTCATGCTGCGGCCGCCCTCGCTCCGCCCGAACCTGGTGGAGATCGGGCCGGCCGCCCGGACGTGCAAGGGCACCCCGTGCGTGGGGGAACCCATCGACGTGGCGACCGGCGCCATGCTGATGACGCAGACGGACCTCACGCTCCCCGCGGGCCTCCCCCTGGTCTTCGAGCGCACCCACCTGTCCTCGTACCGCGGTGGCGTGTGCTTCGGCCCCACCTGGGTCTCCACTCTGGACGAGTGCCTCCAGATCGACGGGGAAGGAGTGGTGTTCGCCGCTTCGGACGGCATGCGCCTCGTCTACCCCGTGCCACGGCCCGGCGAGCCCGTCCTGCCGGTGAAGGGCGCCCGCTGGCCGCTCGAATGGGACGGCGAGCCCGACGGCGTCATGACCGTCACCGACCCGGACTCCGGTGTCGTGCGCACCTTCAGCACCCCTCTCCCCTCCGGCACCTTCGGTGTCCTCCACCTCCCCCTGGACAGCTGGCACGACCGCAACGGTGCCCGCGTCGACATCGAGCGCACGTCCGACGGCATCCCCACCGCGATCCGCCACTCCGGCGGCTACTACCTCGCCGTCGACACCCGGGGGCCGCGCATCACCGCCCTGCGCCTGCTGGACCGGGCCCCGTCGCGGTACGAGCCGTCGCAGCCCGATGACACCGGTGGCGGAACGGCTCTCATGCGGTACGGCTACGACGAGGCGGGCAACCTCACCGAGGTCGTCAACTCCACCGGGAAGCCGCTGCGTTTCACGTACGACGCCGAAGGGCGGGTCACCTCGTGGACCGACCGCAACGGCACCTCGTTCGCCTACTTCTACGACGCCCGCGGCCGGGTCGAGCGCACCGAGGGCAGCGACGGCTTCCTCTCCGGGGCGCTCACCTACGACGGCCCGGCGCGCACCACCACGTACACGGACTCCCTCGGCCGCCGCTCCACGCACCGGTACGACTCCGCGGGCATGGTCATCGAGGAGACCGACGCCCTCGGCCACACCACCCGAACGCAGTGGGAACCGAGGGGCGACAAGCGCCTCTCGGTCACGGACCCGATGGGGCGCACGAAGCGGTACGCCTATGACGAGAGCGGCAACCTCGCCGTCGTCACCCTGGCGGACGGGTCCGCCGCCCGGGCCACGTACAACGCGCTCGGCCGGCCGACCGAGGTCGTCGAACCCGGTGGGTCCACGTGGCGGCACACCTACGACGAGAACGGCAACCGCCTCACCACGACCGATCCGCTCGGCGCCGTGACGCGCCGCACCTACGACGCGAGAGGCCACCTGGCGACCGTCACCGACGCCCTGGGCCACACCCGCACGGTGACGTCGGACGCGGCCGGACTGCCCGTCGCCGTCACCGACGAACTCGGGCACACCACGGTGGCGCGCCGGGACGCCTTCGGCCGCGTCGTCGAGGTGGTCGACCCGCTGGGCGGGACCAGCCGGATGGCCTGGACAACCGAGGGCAAGCCGGCGCGGCGCGCGTACCCGGACGGCAGCCAGGAGTCCTGGACCTGGGACGGCGAGGGGAACCTCCTCACCCACACCGACCGGGCGGGGAACGTCACCCGCAACACCGCCACTCACTTCGACGTCCCGGCCGGCCGCACGGACCCGGACGGCGCGGAGTACACCTTCGCCTACGACACCGAACTCCGCCTGACCGAAGTATCCAACCCGCAGGGTCTGACCTGGTCGTACACCTACGACGAGGCAGGCCGGCTGACCGCCGAGACCGACTTCAACGGCCGGACGCAGACGTACGCGCACGACGCGTCGGGCGCCCTGACGTCCCGCACGAACGGCGCGGGCGAAACGCTGCGCTTCACCCGGGACGCGCTCGGCCGCGTCATCGAACAGCGCACCGACACGGGTCTCACCACCACGTACGCCTACGGCACGACGGGTCATCTGATCCACACGGCCAACGCGGACGCGGAGGTGTCGATCGAGCGGGACGCCCTCGGACGCACGCTCAAGGAAACGGTCAACGGGCGCACGACCGCCTACACCTACGACGTGCTCGGCCGCGTCCTGCGGCGCACCACGCCCTCCGGTCTGAGCTCCGACTGGAGCTACGACGAGACCGGCCGCCCGGTCGGACTCAGCACCGAAGCGGGCTCGTTGGACTTCACCTACGACGCCCGCGGACGCGAGACCGGGCGTCACCTCGGCGACGGCGTCACGCTCACCCAGGGCTGGGACACCGCCGACCGCCTCGTCGAGCAGAGCGTTCTGGGCCGCGCGGACGGGACCGACCGCCTCGTCCAGCACCGCGACTACGCCTACCGCGAGGACGGGTACCTCACCGAGATCCGCGAACTGACCTCGGGGACCCGCCGGTTCGACCTCGACGCGATGGGCCGCGTCACGGGCGTGCGCGCCCACGGGTGGACGGAGACGTACGCCTATGACGCGTCGGGCAACCTCACCCACGCCGCCGCTCCCGCCCACGAGGCCGTCGGCGCGCGCGAGTTCAGCGGCACCCTGATCCGCACGGCCGGCCGTACGACCTACGAACACGACGCCCAGGGCCGCCTGACCCGCAAGTCCCGCAAGCTCCTCAACGGTCAGCGGCAGACATGGACGTACACCTGGAACGCGGAGGACCGCCTGACCGAGGCGGTGACACCGGCCGGCGAGCGCTGGCAGTACGCCTATGACCCGCTGGGCCGCCGGATGTCCAAGCAACGCCTGACGGACGACGGATCGAGCGCCGACCGCACGGACTTCACCTGGGACGACACCCGTCTGGCCGAACGGCAGACGTCCCACGGCCGCGCCACCACCTGGGACTACGCTCCGGGCACCCATCGCCCCCTCACCCAGACCGACCACAAGCCGCTGGTCCGCGCGGCGGGCGTGTCGCTCCTGGACGCACTGGCCCAGGACACCTCGGGCGACTTCAGCACCCGCATGTGCGCCGTCATCACGGACGCGGTCGGCACGCCGACCGAACTGGTCGCCCCCGACGGCGAACTCCTCTGGCAGCGCCGCACCACCCTGTGGGGCACCGACTTCCCCGCGCCCACGGACGATGCGTCCGTGGACTGCCCGCTCCGCTTCCCCGGCCAGTACGCGGACACCGAAACGGGCCTGCACTACAACCACTTCCGCTATTACGACCCGGAGGCCGCCCGGTACATCAGCGCGGATCCCCTGGGTCTGGAGCCCGCCCCCAATCCGAACGCCTACGTCCGGCATCCCGGCACGTGGTCGGATCCCCTGGGTCTGGCGGGCTGCGAACTGCAGGACATGGGCGGTGGCTGGTACCGCTCGCCGGAGGGCCTCGACTACGGACCCGGCTCCGCCGAGGGGCACCGCATCACCCACGTGATGCAGCACACCCAGGAGAATCCCGCGAAGCCCAACCACGGGGTGTTCGACACGGGCAGCAAGGGCGTGCTCGAAACGGTCGACGAGGCGTGGAGCCGGCGGGCCCTGGCCGTCTCGGTGAACCAACAGGGTGCACGCACCACCTATATCATTCCGATGGAACACCAAGTCGGATTCAACCCCGGCGAGAACTACATTTCAATCACGGTCGAACACGGCAATGAAGTGATCACCGCTTTCCCGAGGAGCTGGAATTGATGGAGAAGGTGGCGTGCGTCCACTGCGGCCAGGACTGGGTGCGGCGCTACAAGCGCAAGGATTCCGGCCAGGTGTTCTTCATGTGCCCGGAATGCGAATCCGTCTGGCTGGACGAAGAGGACGTGCACGACGAGACGGATCTGTACCTGAGCGAATTCCTCCTCACGGGAGATTCCGCGAAGGACTGGGAATCGATTATTCCGTTTCCCGAACCCGCACCGGGCGTCAGCGGAGCGTAAGCGAAACGTCAGCGGGTCGTCCTAGCGTCGGCGCCTCGGAGTCCCCGAGGAACTGGAGAACAGGCATGAGTCCCACCCGTCGTGACGTCTTGAAATGGGGAGCCGGTGCCGGTGCGGCCGCGGCCGTCTCGCTGGGCCTGCCGGGCACGGCCCAGGCCGCCGGCTACTACGCACCCGACTGGATGGGCAAACTGTCCCCCTACACGCCCCTCATCCGCATGACGATCCCCGGAACGCACGACTCGTGGTGCACCGACCCCGCCAACGGCACCAAATGGGCCCAGACCCAGAACTGGGGCGTTCCCGAGCAGCTGGAGCGCGGGATCCGCTTCCTCGACATCCGGCTGAACGGGCTCCAGGGCGCGCCGAACGAATTCGGCCTCTACCACGGCTCCGCCTACCAGGGGCACCGCTTCCAGGACGTCCTGGAGGCCTGCCGCAAACACTTCAAGAAGTACCCGGGCGAAACCGTCATCATGCGGGTGAAGAACGAGAACTCGGGCGGGCAGGCCCTCTCGGACGAAGAGTTCCGGCGCCGCTTCAATTACTACCTGGACAACATGGGCTACCGGAGTCTGGTGTGGACCGCACCGTTCTGGCCCGCGCTGGGCGAGGTGCGCGGCAAGGTCATCATCGCGGCGGACTTCGCGAACGACTGGGGCATCCTCACCTGGGACAGCAACAAGGCCTTCAACATCCAGGACGACTGGAACACCACCAACTTCACGAAGTCCGCCACCATCGTCAAGCAGTTCGACAATGCCTGGCGGCACCAGGAGTCCTCCCAGGTGTTCGTGAACTTCACGAGCTACTCCGGCGGGAACTGGCCCCAGCAGAACGCGCAGCTGACGCTCCCGGACGTGCTCAAGTACCTGGACGCCCGGAAGACCGAGAAGATCCATCTCGGCATCGTGCCGATGGACTTCCCGGACTTCTACCCGGACATCGTGTACCTCCTGATCCAGAAGAACTTCCTCTAGACCGTCCCCCGCGGCGTCAGGATCCGAGGATCGTGGTGAGGAACTCCCCCGTCCAGGCGAGGAGTTCCCGCCCGACCAGCGGCTTGCCGCCGACCCGGGCGGTCTTCGGGCGCGGCACCAGCACCTGCGAGGCGGCCGGCTTGAGGACCGTCCCCGGGTAGAGCCGCTTGAGCCGCAGCTCCTGCGATTCGCGCAGCTCCACCGGGCCGAAGCGGATGTTGGTGCCCGCCAGGGTGATGTCGCCGACCCCGCAGGCGCGCGCCAGCATCCGCAGGCCCGCCACGAGCAGCAGGTTCTCCACGGGCTCGGGCAGCTTGCCGTAGCGGTCGGTCAGTTCCTCGCGGACGGCCTTGACGTCCGCTTCCGAGGAGGCGGCCGCGATCGAGCGGTAGGCCTGGAGGCGCAGGCCCTCGCCCGGCGCGTAGTCGTGCGGGACGTGCGCGTCGACCGGAAGCTCGATCTTGACGTCCAGCGGCGCCTCTTCCTGCTCGCCGCCCTCGACGGCGGAGCGGTAGTCCGCGACCGCCTCGCCGACCATGCGGATGTAGAGGTCGAAGCCGACGCCCGCGATGTGACCGGACTGCTCGCCGCCGAGCAGATTGCCCGCGCCGCGGATCTCCAGGTCCTTCATGGCGACGTACATGCCCGCGCCCATCTCGGTGTGCTGGGCGATCGTCGCGAGCCGCTCGTGCGCGGTCTCGGTCAGCGGCTTCTCCGGCGGGTAGAGGAAGTAGGCGTAGCCGCGCTCGCGGCCGCGGCCCACGCGGCCGCGCAGCTGGTGCAGCTGCGAGAGGCCGAAGTTGTCGCCGCGCTCCACGATCAGGGTGTTGGCGTTGGAGATGTCGATGCCGGACTCGACGATCGTCGTGGAGACCAGGACGTCGAACTTCTTCTCCCAGAAGTCGACGACGACCTGCTCCAGCTGGCTCTCGCCCATCTGCCCGTGCGCGGTCGCGATCCGCGCCTCGGGCACGATCTCGCGCAGCTTGGCGGCGGCCCGGTCGATGGACTCGACCCGGTTGTGGATGTAGAAGACCTGGCCCTCGCGCAGCAGTTCGCGGCGGATCGCGGCCCCGATCTGCTTCGTCTCGTACGGTCCGACGAAGGTCAGCACCGGGTGCCGCTCCTCCGGCGGGGTGGTGATCGTCGACATCTCGCGGATGCCGGTGACCGCCATCTCCAGGGTGCGCGGGATCGGGGTCGCGGACATGGTCAGGACGTCGACGTTCGCGCGGAGCTTCTTGAGCTGCTCCTTGTGCTCGACGCCGAAGCGCTGCTCCTCGTCGACGATGACCAGGCCCAGGTCCTTGAACTTGGTCTCCTGCGAGAAGAGGCGGTGGGTACCGATGACGATGTCCACCGAGCCTTCCTTGAGGCCCTCCAGGGTGGCCTTCGCCTCGGTGTCCGTCTGGAACCGGGACAGCGCCCGCACCTTGACGGGGAACTGGGAGTACCGCTCGGAGAAGGTGCCGAAGTGCTGCTGCACGAGGAGCGTGGTCGGGACGAGGACGGCGACCTGCTTCCCGTCCTGGACGGCCTTGAAGGCGGCGCGCACGGCGATCTCGGTCTTGCCGTAGCCGACGTCGCCGCAGATCAGCCGGTCCATCGGGACCGACTTCTCCATGTCCTCCTTGACCTCGGCGATCGTGGTCAGCTGGTCGGGCGTCTCCGCGTACGGGAAGGCGTCCTCCAGCTCGCGCTGCCAGGGGGTGTCCGGGCCGAAGGTGTGGCCGGGGGCCGCCATGCGCGCGCTGTAGAGCTTGATCAGGTCGGCGGCGATCTCCTTGACGGCCTTCTTGGCCTTCGCCTTGGTCTTGGTCCAGTCGGCGCCGCCGAGCCGGTGCAGGGTCGGGGCCTCGCCGCCGACGTACTTGGTGACCTGCTCCAACTGGTCGGTGGGGATGTAGAGGCGGTCGCCGGGCTGGCCGCGCTTGGCGGGGGCGTACTCGACCAGGAGGTACTCGCGGGTGGCGCCCTGGACGGTGCGCTGGACCATCTCGACGTAGCGGCCGACGCCGTGCTGCTCGTGCACGATGTAGTCGCCGGCCTGGAGGGTCAGCGGGTCGATGGTCTTGCGGCGCCGGGTCGGCATCCGGCCGAGGTCCTTGGTGGCCGTGCGCTGCCCGGTCAGGTCGGTCTCGGTGAGGACGGCGATCTTGAGGCCGGGGTCGATGAAGCCGTTGTCCAGGGAGCCGCAGGCGACATGGACCAGGGAGGGCTCCAGCTTCGCGAGGTCCGCTTCCAGGCGGGCCGGGATGCCCTCGCCGCCGAGCACCTCGACGGTGCGGGCGGCCGGGCCGTGGCCCTCGGTGACGTAGACGGTGTGCCAGCCGTCGGCGATCCAGCCCTTGGTGTCGGCGAGCGCGCGGGCGGTGTCGCCGCGGTAGGCCTCGGGGGCGTGCATGCCGAGGGTGAGCGTGTCCTCGCCGCCCGCCGCGCCAGCGGCATCTGTCAGCGTGGCGTCGGCCGCGAAGGGGGAGACGGACCACCACATGGTGCCCAGCTCGCGGGCCCGGTCGCGGACGTCGGCGATCCCCCACAGGGAGGCCGCGTTCAGGTCGATCGGGGCTTCCCCGCCGCCCGCGGTGGCCGCCCAGGAGGCCTGGAGGAACTCCTGGCTGGTGGCGACCAGGTCGGCGGCCCGGGTGCGGACCCGCTCGGGGTCGCAGACGACGGCCATCGCCCCGGCGGGCAGCACGTCCAGCAGCAGTTCCATGTCGTCGACCAGGACCGGGGCGAGGGATTCCATGCCCTCGACGGCGATCCCCTCGGCGATCTTGTGCAGCAGCTCGCCCAGCTCGGGGTGCTCCTCCGCCAGCGCGGCGGCCCGCTCGCGCACCTCGTCGGTCAGCAGCAGCTCGCGGCACGGCGGGGCCCACAGCCCGTGCTCGGCGATCTCCAGGGACCGCTGGTCGGCGACCTTGAAGTAACGGATCTCCTCGACCTCGTCGCCCCAGAACTCCACGCGCAGCGGGTGTTCCTCGGTGGGCGGGAAGACATCGAGGATGCCGCCGCGCACGGCGAACTCGCCGCGCTTCTCCACCAGCTCCACCCGGGCGTAGGCGGCCGCGGCGAGCGCTTCGGTGATCTCGCCCAGATCGGCGCTCTCGCCGCCGCGCAGGGCCACCGGGACCAGGTCTCCCAGGCCCTTGACCTGCGGCTGGAGCACGGAGCGGATGGGTGCGACGACGATGGAGACGGGACCGGCGGCCGGGTCGTCCTTGCTGGGGTGGGCGAGCCGGCGCAGCACGGCGAGACGGCGGCCGACGGTGTCGCTGCGGGGCGAGAGGCGCTCGTGCGGCAGGGTCTCCCAGGACGGGAAGTCCACGACGGTGCTCGCCTGCTCGGGCGGCATCAGCGAGCGCAGCGCGGCGGCCAGGTCCTCGGCCTCCCGCCCGGTCGCGGTCACCGCGAGGACGGTCCGCTCGGTCCGCCGGGCCAGCGCCGCGATGGCGAAGGGCCGGGCGGCGGCCGGGCCGACGAGGTCCACGTGCATCCGGTTCCCGTCCGTGGCCGCCTTGACCGCCTCGGTGAGCGCGGGATCCCGGGTGACGGCGTCGAGCAGTCCGTACAGGCTCATGAAGGCGGCTTTCCGTCCGGTGAAGCGGTGAAAGGGGCGAAACGGGGGCGGTGCGGGGGCGAAGCGGGGGCAACGCGAAGGGCCCGACACGTCAGACGGGCCGGGGTTTCCCACCTTACGGCGCGGGTCCGACACCCGCGCGAGGGATGCCGCCCCGCGCGCCACAAAAGATCTTGGAGGGCGGTGTCAACCGGGACCGGGGGCACAGGCGTATACACAGCGAGATCTGTCCAGCACCGGGAGCCGCATGACCGTCGAGGAGTTCGAGGAGTTCTACGCGCACTCCGTGAAACACCTGGTGGGACAGGTCTACCTGATGACCGGCGACCTGCACGAGGCGCAGGACGTGGTCCAGGAGGCCTTCGTACGGGCCTGGGCCCGGCGGGGCCGGCTTTCCCGGGACGCCGGGCCCGAGGCGTGGATCCGCACGGTCGCCTGGCGGCTCGCCGTCAGCCGCTGGCGGCGGCGCGGGCGGGCCGCCGAGGCCTGGCGGCGCCACGGCGCCGCGGCCCCGGCGGCGGCCGGTTCACCCGACCCCGCGACGGTGGCGCTGGTCGGCGCCCTGCGGACGCTGCCGGAGCGGCAGCGGCGGGTCGCCGTCCTGCACTACGTCTGCGACCTGTCCGTGGAACAGGTGGCCGCCGAGACCGGCATCGCGGCGGGCACCGTCAAGACCCACCTGTCCCGGGCGCGCGCCGCGCTCCGGCCGCACTTCGAGGAGGCGCGCGGTGAGTGACCGCACGGGGAGCGACTCCCCCGGTTCCGCTGGTTCCGACGATGTCCCCGGGTACGACGATCAGCTCGGCGGGTACGACGATCCGCTCGGCGGGTACGACGATCCGCTCGGCGCCCTGCTCAAGCGCGCCGCCGGTGACGCCGGGCGCCGGGTGGCGCCCGCGCCGGTCGCCGCCGTCGAGGCGCGCGGGACCCGGCGCAGGCGGCGCAGGCTGGCGGCGGTGTCCGCCTGCGCGGTGTGCGTCCTCGGGGCGGGCGGCGCGCTCGCGGCCGTCGGCCTCGGCTCGGGGTCCGCGCACCGGGACGCGCCCCCCGCGGCGCCGTCCGCGCCCCGGGTCAGCGGCTCCGCCCCCGTCGACCGCTCCGGGCCGGGCGGCCTGTCCTCCTCCGCTCCGGCGGGGTCCTCGTTCCCGTCGGGGCGGCCCTCGCCCGGCGGCCCGGGGCCCGGGTCCGCCTCGCCGGAGGCGGACCCCGGCGCGGGTACGGGGATCACCGCGGGCCCGCTGCCGCCGGACCCGGGGGTCAGCGGCTCCGGGGGCCCGGGGCTCACGCCGAACCCCTCGCGCCCGGCGTACACCGCCTCGCCCGGGTCCTCCGTATCGCCGGGCGCCCTCGGGGTGCCCGGCGCGGGCAGCGAAAGCCCCCGGCGGTGACCGCGCTCCAGGCCCCGGCCGCCCCGATACCGGTCCGGGCAGCGGCCCGGGCGCGGGGGCCCGTACCGGCTCCCGGGCCGCCCGGTGCGGCGGCGGTGGCCGCGCGCCGGGCTCCGCAGCTGCTCGCCGCGGTCCTCTTCGCCGCCTACGCCCTGCTCTCGGTGCTGCGCTACGAGCGCCTGGAGACCATGTCCTGGGACCTCGGGATATTCGAGCAGGCGGTCAGGGCGTACGCGCACCTGCGGGCGCCCGTCGTCGAGCTCAAGGGGCCGGGCGCCAACATCCTGGGCGACCACTTCAGCCCGGTCACCGCGCTGCTCGCGCCCTTCTACCGGCTCTGGCCGACGCCCGTGACCCTGCTCGTCGCGCAGGCCGCGCTGTTCGCGCTCTCCGCCGTCCCCGTCACGCGGGCCGCGGTCCGGCTGCTGGGGCGGGCCCGCGGGCTGGCGACCGGGACGGCGTACGGCCTGTCCTGGGGGATGCAGCGGGCCGTCGAATTCGACTTCCACGAGATCTGCTTCGCGCTCCCGCTGCTCGCCTTCGCCCTGGAGGCGCTGCTGGAGCGGCGCTGGCGGGCCGCGCTGCTGTGGGCGCTGCCGCTGGTCCTGGTGAAGGAGGACCTCGGGCTCACCCTCGCCGCGCTGGCCTGCGTGGTCGCCCTGCGGGCCCGCGCGGGCGATCCGCGCGCGGCCCGGCTCGCCGTGTGGGCCGCCGCGTTCGGGGCCGTGGCGAGCGTCCTGGCCTTCGCCGTGGTCATCCCCGCCTTCAACTCCGGCGGCGGCTACGACTACTGGAACAAGGTGACCGGGGAGGGGCCCGCCGCCGCCCTGACCGGCGGCTTCGGCATCAAACTCGCCACCCTGGGCTGGCTGTTGATCCCCACCACCGGTCTGCTGGCGCTGCGCTCACCGCTGCTGCTGGTGGCCGCGCCCACCCTGGGCTGGCGGTTCCTGTCCGGGGACCCGCACTACTGGTCCACCGACTGGCACTACAGCGCGGTCCTGATGCCGGTCCTCACCCTGGCGCTGGTGGACGCGGTGGACCGCGCCCGGCGCTCGCCCCTGCCGTGGCTGCGCGCGTACGCCCACCAGCTGCCCTCCGCCGTCCTGGCCACCTCGCTCGCGCTGAGCGTGACGGCGCTGCCGCTGGCCCGGCTGGCCGAGCCGGGGACGTACCGGATGCCCGAGCGGGTGGCGGCGGCCGAGCGGCTCTTCGCGGGCGTCCCGGACGGGGCGGTCGTGGAGGCGGACATCGCGCCGGTGGCCCGGCTCACCTCGCGCTGCCGGGTGTTCTGGATCGGCGATTCCCGCGGCCGGGTGCCCGACTGGATCGTCTTCGACGACTCCTCGGGCGGGGCCGGCGACCCGCGCGCCTACGCCCTGCGGCTGCACCCCGACGCGGAATTCGTCCGGGTGGACGAGGGCGGCGGCTTCGTGCTGATGCGGCGGACCGGCCAGAGCTGAGCACCCGGCCCCGGAACGCCGGTGGCCCCGGATCCCGCCGATGAGGGCTGGATCCGGGGCCACGGGGGACCGTACGGCCGGGGGCCGCGGCGGCCCTTACGCGATCACTCGCTGCCGATCGCGTTCAGGATGTTCATCCGGCCCGCCCGGAAGGCCGGGACCAGCGCGGCGAACAGGCCCACGAACGCCGATCCGGCGAAGACGCCCAGGATCGTCCCCCACGGGATCTCCAGGACCTTCATGCCCTGCAGGGCCAGCAGCTGCTGGCCGGCGGCGCCCCAGCCCATGCCCAGCCCGAGGCCGAGCAGTGCGCCGAAGAGGGCGATGACCACCGACTCCAGCCGGATCATGCGGCGCAGCTGGCGGCGGGAGAGGCCGATGGCGCGCATCAGGCCGATCTCGCGGGTCCGCTCGACCACGGAGAGGGCGAGGGTGTTCACGACGCCCAGGACCGCCACGATGATCGCGAGGGCGAGCAGGCCGTAGACCATGTTGAGCAGCTGGCCGACCTGGTCCTTGAGGGACTTCTTGAAGTCGGTCTGGTTGCGCACCTCGTACTGGGGGTACGCGGCCATCGCGTCCTTCATGGCGCTGTAGGCGGCCTCCTGCTTGCCCGCCTTGGCCTTGGCGAACATGATCAGGTTCTGCGGCATCTTGTCGGCCGGGACGTACTGCGCGGCGGTCGTGATGCTCGTGTACATCGCGCCCTTGTCGATGCTGCCCTCGTCCGAGGTGACGGCCGCGAGCTTCAGCTTGGCGCTCGAACCGGCCTTGAAGGCGACCGTCAGCTCGTCGCCGACCTTCAGGCCGTGCGCGGTCGCGTAGGTCTGGCCGACCGACATGGCGTTCTTGCCGTACGCCGCCGGGAGTTCGCCGGAGACGGTCTTCTTGCGCAGGTCCTCGGCGTACGTCGGGTCCGCGGCGGACAGCGTCTTGTCCTCGGTCCTGCCGTCCGGGGTGGTCACCTTGGCGTCGAGGATTTTGTACGAGGTGACGTGGTCGATGCCGGGGACGGAGCGCAGCGTCTGCTCGGCCTGCGGGAGGACCGGCTGGCCGTTCTGCGACTGGATGATGAAGTCCGCGCCGACCGAGCGGTCGAGCTCGTCGGTGGCGGAGGCCACCATCGAGGAGCCGACCACCGACAGGCAGGCCACCAGGGCCAGGCCGATCATCAGCGCGGCGGCCGTGGCGCCCGTACGGCGGGGATTGCGCAGCGCGTTGCGCTCGGCGAGCCGGCCGACCGAGCCGAAGGGCCGCAGCACCGCGCCGGCGAGCACCCGGACCACGGCGCCCGCCAGGACGGGGCCGATCACGATGAAGCCGATCAGGGTGAGGACCACGCCGAGGGCGAGGAACAGCGATCCGGCGGCCGCCTTGTCGGCACTCGCGGTGGCGAACAGGGCGGCGCCGCCGATGCCGGTGAGGACCAGGCCGATAACGGCGCGGACCACGCCCGCCTTGCGGTCACCGGGGGTGCCGGCGTCGCGGAGGGCGGCCATCGGGGAGACCTTGCCCGCGCGGCGGGCCGGGAGGTAGGCGGAGACGACGGTGACGACGACCCCGAGCAGGATGCCGAGGACCGGGGTGGTCCACAGCACGGTCAGGTCGTCGGTGGACAGGTGCATGCCCATCTGGCCCATGAGCTTCATCAGGCCGACGGCCAGGCCGACGCCCGCACCGACGCCGAGCACCGAGCCGATCACACCGAGCAGGAACGCCTCGATCAGGACGGAGCGGTTGACCTGCTTGCGGTCGGCGCCGAGGGCGCGCATCAGACCGATCTCGCGGGTGCGCTGGGCGACCAGCATCGAGAAGGTGTTGAAGATCAGGAAGATGCCGACGAGGAACGCGATCCCGGCGAATGCGAGCATCGCGTACTTCATGACGTCGAGGAACGAACCGACGTCCTTGCGGCCCGCGTCGGCGGACTCCTTGGCGGTCTGGAGCTTGTAGGTGCCCGCGCCGACGGCGGTGGCGATGTTCTGCTTGAGCTGGTCGTCGCTCACGCCGTCCTTGGCGACGACGTTGATGTGGGTGAAGGCACCGGGAGTGCCGATCAGGCCCTGCTGGGCGGTGGCGGTGTCGAAGTACACGACGGCCGCGCCCGGGTTGGTCACCGTGAAGGTGGTGATGCCGCTGATCTTCGCGCGGAGGTCACCGCTGAGGGCGATCGTGCGCAGCTCGTCACCGAGGGCCAGGTGGTGCTTCTTCGCCGTGTCGGCGTCGACCATCACCTCGGTGGGTCCGCGCGGCGCGTGCCCGGAGCTGATCCTCATGGACTTGAGCTCGTTGTCGTTCCAGCTGCCCGCGATGGTGGGGGCGCCGGTCGTCGAGCCCATGTTCTCGTTCTTGGCGTTGACCACGGTCACGGCCATCGATACGACGCCGCCCTCGGCGGACTTGACGCCCTCGGCCTTCTTGACCTGGTCGACCACCGAGCCGGCCAGCGCCTCGGGGCGGCCGCGCTGGCGGCTCTCCTCGTCGTCCGCGGCCTGCTTGGGGCTGACGGTGACGTCCGCGCTGGTGACCGCGAAGAGCTTGTCGAAGGTCGTGTTCATGGTGTCGGTGAACACGAGCGTGCCGCAGACGAAGGCGACGGAGAGCAGCACGGCTATCGCCGAGAGCGCCATCCGGCCCTTGTGGGCGGCGAAGTTGCGCAGCGAGGTCTTCAGGACGGTCATGACGTGCGCCCGCGCGCGTCGAAGTCCTTCATGCGGTCCAGGACCAGCTCGGCGGTCGGGTCGGACATCTCGTCCACGATCCGGCCGTCCGCGAGGTAGAGCACCCGGTCCGCGTAGGACGCGGCCACCGGGTCGTGGGTGACCATGACGATGGTCTGGCCCAGCTCGTCGACCGAGCGGCGCAGGAAGCCGAGCACCTCGGCGCCCGCCCGCGAGTCCAGGTTTCCGGTCGGCTCGTCCCCGAAGATGATCTCGGGGCGGGCGGCCAGGGCGCGGGCCACGGCCACGCGCTGCTGCTGACCGCCGGACAGCTGGGTCGGGCGGTGCTTGAGGCGGCCGGAGAGACCGACGGTCTCGACGACCTGGTTCAGCCACTCCGCGTCGGGCCTGCGGCCCGCGATGTCCATCGGGAGCGTGATGTTCTCCAGCGCGTTCAGCGTCGGGAGCAGGTTGAACGCCTGGAAGATGAAGCCGATCCGGTCCCGGCGCAGCTGCGTGAGCTTCTTGTCCTTGAGACCGGTGATCTCGGTGTCGGCGAGGTGGATCTGACCACTGCTCACCGTGTCGAGACCCGCGAGGCAGTGCATCAGCGTGGACTTGCCGGAGCCGGAGGGGCCCATGATCGCGGTGAACCGGCCGCGGTGGATGTCGACGTCCACGCCGTCGAGGGCCACCACACGGGTCTCGCCCGTGCCGTAGGCCTTGACGAGCTGCCGCGCTCGCGCCGCGACGGCCACATGCCCTCCAGCGCCCCCGTGCCGGGTATCGGTCATTGCGGTTGTCACGGCGTTCTCCTTGGTTGATGCGTGTGCGACTCGTGCGTGCGCGACTGGTCGCGTGACGGGCGGATCTCCCGGATCTCATCCGGAGCCGGCCCCACCCCCGTGGGAGCCGCCCCCCAGCGGCCCGTAGGAACCAGTTAAGAAGGCGGGGGGACTTTCGGCCTCCTCCGTCGGGACGAAAGGCCTCTGCTCCTTACTGGGGAGCAACCCCTAGGGGACGTCCCCCCTCGGGGTGAGGCGGCCTGGGGGATACCGCCCGCAGACCCGCGGTGAGATGGTGTTCTCCGCCGATGCGTGCACAGTGAAGGGATCTTGGTGGGTACGGGGGGCAAGGGAACAGGACCAGGACAAGGACCAAGGCCAGGGCCGGGGGCGGGCGCGGAGTCCGCCGCCGCGGCGGCACCGGGAGCGGGCGCGGAGGCGGGCCCGGGCGCGGCCGTCGGGGCGCGCGCCCGGCCGCGTACCGCCGTGGTCGCCGCGCTGATGCTCACCATGGGCCTGGTCGCCCTCGACAGCACGATCGTGGCCACCGCCGTCCCGCAGATCGTCGGGGACCTCGGCGGCTTCTCCGTCTTCTCCTGGCTCTTCTCCGGCTATCTGCTCGCCGTCACCGTCTCGCTGCCCGTGTACGGGAAGCTGTCCGACACCTTCGGCCGCAAGCCGGTGCTCCTCTTCGGCGTCGCCCTCTTCCTGGTCGGCTCGCTGCTGTGCGCGGCCGCCTGGAACATGGCCGCGCTGATCGCCTTCCGCATCGTCCAGGGGCTGGGCGGCGGCGCCCTCCAGGGCACGGTGCAGACCCTGGCCGCCGACCTGTACCCGCTGGGGGAACGGCCCCGGATCCAGTCCCGGATGTCGACCGTGTGGGCCACCTCCTCCGTCGCGGGGCCCGCGGTCGGCGGGCTGCTCGCCGCCTATGCCGACTGGCGCTGGATCTTCCTGATCAACCTGCCGCTGGGCGGGCTGGCGCTCTGGCTGATCGTCCGGCACCTGGCCGAGCCGGTACGGGCCCCGGGCGCCCGGGGCCGGATCGACTGGGCGGGCGCGCTGGCCGTGTTCGCCTGCGGCGGGCTGCTGCTCTTCGCACTGGTTCAGGGCGGGGTCGCCTGGCCCTGGCTGTCCGCGCCGTCCCTGGGCCTGCTGGCGGGGAGCGCGGCGCTGGCCGCGGTGGTGGTCCGGGTGGAGCGGCGGGCCGAGGAGCCGATCCTGCCGGGGTGGGTCTGGCGCCGCCGCACCATCGCGGCCGTCAACCTCGCGATGGCCGCGCTGGGCCTGCTGATGGTGGCCCCGATGGTCTTCATGCCGACGTACGCCCAGGCCGTCCTGGGCCTCGGGCCCATCGGCGCCGGGTTCGTCATGTCCGCCATGACGCTGAGCTGGCCGATATCCGCCGCGTTGAGCCAGCACGTCTACCGCCGGATCGGCTTCCGCGACAGCGCCGTCATCGGCATGTCGCTGGCCGCCGCCGTCCTCTTCTCCTTCACCCTGCTCCCCGCGCACGCCCGGCCCTGGCAGCCCGCGCTGGTCATGCTGCTGCTCGGGTGCGCGCTCGGGCTCTTCCAGCTGCCGCTGATGATCGGCATCCAGGCCACCGTGGGCTGGGCCGAGCGCGGCACCACCACCGCCTCCGTCCTCTTCTCCCGGCAGGTCGGCCAGAGCATCGGCGCAGCGCTCCTGGGGGCCGTCGCCAACGCCACCATCGCGGGCCGGCTGGCCGACGCCCCGATGACCGGGCTGCCCTCCCACCTGGACGACGTGTCCAAGGCGCTGGCGGAGCCGGGCTCGCTGCCGACGGCCGCGGCCGACTACCTGCGGGGGTCGGTGGCCACCGCCGTCGACCACATCTACCTCGGGGCGACCGCGGCCGCGGTGGCGGCGGTGCTGGTCCTGCTCCTGCTGGCCCCGCGCAGGTTCCCGGTGCTGACGGAGGCCCAGGACCGGGAGGACCGGGAGGGCGGAGCCTCCTGACCCCGGCCGCGAACGGCCGTACGGCGTGGCGGACTTGTCATGGACCCGGCTACGCGGTACACCACGGACGGGAACCGAACTGGGGGAATCGACGATGGCCTGGCTACCCGCTCTGCTGACACTCGTGGCCGCACTGTGCCTGGGGTACTGGGCCCTGCGCGCCCACCCCGGCCTGGTGACCGGCCGGGACGGCCGGATGTCCACGTCCAAGACCCTGGCCGCCGCCTGGACCGGGCTGCTCGTGTGGATGCTGATCGTGCTGCTCGGGTACGGGCTGACGCAGGGCATCGGCTGGTTCCGCGGTCCGGAGCACCCCTTCGCGTCCCTGACCGAGGTCTACCTGCCGCTGCTCGGCGGACCGTACCTGGCCCTCATCGGGGCCAAGGGAGTGGTCGGGCTGCGCGTGCAGAACGGCCACCTCTTCAAGCCGGAGAAGCAGCCCGCGCCCGGCACCGCGCCCACCGGCCCCGCCGGGTCCGCCCCGCCGCTGCCGATGGGCGAGCTCATCTCCAACGACTCGGGCCAGACGGACCTGATGGACCTCCAGTACGTCGCCTTCAGCATCGTCACGATGCTCTACGTCGCCGCCTTCTTCGTGGCCGACGTGGGCGCGGGCCTGCCGAAGCTCCCGTCGGAGATCTGGGCGCTCACCGGCGCCCCGGCCGCGGCCTACCTGCTCAACAAGGTGGCCACCCGCCCCAACCCGGTCATCACCCGCGTCACGCGCGTCGGCGACCTCCTGCGCATCGAGGGCGGCGGCTTCTGCGACGACCCCCTGCACGGCAAGGTCCGGGTCACCATCGGCACGGAACCGCAGCGGGAGGCCGACCTGACCACCGACGGGATGCTGACCCTCGTGCGCCCGGCCCCCGCCGACGGCCCCGAGGCCCCCTTCGCGGTGTACGTGACCTCGCGCGGCCTGCGCAGCGACCCGTACGTCTACGAGCCACCGGCCCCGGTCGTGGCGCAGCGCCCCGCCCCGGCCGACCAGCCGACCCCGCAGCCGTAGGCCGCGGACGGCGGACGGCGGACGGCGGACGGCCTAGGCCTCGCCCTTGGTGTGGCGGGCGTAGTACCGCGCCACCCGGGCCCGGTTCCCGCAGACCCCGGCCACGCACCAGCGCCGCCGGGGGTTCGCGGGCAGGAAGAGCAGGACGCACTCCGCCCCCTCGCAGCCGCGCACGTCACCGACCCGGGGGTCGGTCAGCAGGTCCGCCGCCGCCTCGGCCAGCTCCGCCGCGAGCCGCCGGGCGGGATCCGCGGCCTGCCGGTGCGCGGGCGCGGTGAGCCCGCCGTCCGCCGTCCAGGCGAGTGCGCGGTGGGCGGGGGCCGCGGCCAGGGCCCCGTTCAGCACCCGCAGCGTGCCGGCGGGCGGCCGCTCCCCCCGCCGGACCGCTTCGAGCGCCGCGCGCACGGCCTCCCGTACCGCGTGGACGCGGGTCAGCTCGGCGTCCGTCACCGCGGCGAGCGGGGTCAGCCGTCCCGCCTGTTCGGCCAGCCAGGCCGCGAGGCCCGCCGGGGTGGCGATGAGATCGCCGAAGGCCGGGGAGCGGGTGTTGACGAGGTCCAGCGCGAGCGGCTCACCGAGGAGCGGGAAGGTCACGGTCACGTCCCCCACCCTACCTCCCTGACTAATGGATGAGACACCCCTTGACCCGTTAGACCGTTCCGGGCAAGACTAATGCCATCAAGCCAAGGGGAGGCATGTGATGAGCACTCCGCTCACCGTTTCGGTTCCGCAGGTCCACCACCGGTACGCCGACGTGGCGGGCGTCCGCGTCTTCTACCGGGAGACCGGCCCCGCCGACGCCCCGGCGCTCCTGCTGCTGCACGGCTTCCCCACCGCCTCGCACCAGTTCCGGCGGCTGATGGACGCGCTCGGCACCTCCCACCGGCTGATCGCCCCCGACTACCCCGGCTTCGGACACACCGAGGCGCCGGAGGGGTTCACCTACACCTTCGACCGGCTCGCCGACATCATCGAAGGCTTCACCGAGGCCCTCGGCCTCGACCGCTTCGCCCTGTACGTCTTCGACTTCGGGGCCCCCGTCGGCCTGCGCCTCGCCACCCGCCACCCCGAGCGGGTCACCGGCCTGGTCGTCCAGAACGGCAACGCCTACGAGGACGGGCTCTCCGACATGGCCCGCGAGTTCACGGGGCTGCGGCGCGCGGTGCCGGGCGACGAGGAGCGGGTCCGGGGGCTGTTCACGCTCGACGGCACCCGCTTCCAGTACGAGACCGGCGTGGCCGACACCTCCCTGGTCTCCCCCGACAGCTGGACCCTGGACCAGCACTTCCTGGACCTGCCCGGCCGCGCCGACGCACAGGCCGACCTCGCCTTCGACTACGCGAACAACCTGACGCTGTACCCGGCCTGGCAGCGGTGGCTGCGCGAACACCGGCCGCCGACGCTGGTCCTGTGGGGCACCGGCGATCCGTTCTTCCTCGCGGCGGGCGCCAAGGCGTACGCCCGCGACCTGCCCGACGCCGACATCCACCTCTTCGACGGCGCGGGCCACTTCGCCCTGGAGACGCACCTGCCGGAGATCGCCACCCTGGTCGACGGCTTCCTGACCACCCTGCGGCCGAACTGACCGCGGGGGGGGGCCGGACGGGCCGGGGCCTTGCGGGGCCGGGCCGGGCCGGGGCCGGGCGGGGGTCAGCCCTCCGCGGGGGCCCGGCCCGTCAGGGCCGCCAGGCTGGAGCGGACGTGGTTCATGTGGGCCCGCATCTCCTCCTGCGCCAACTCGTGCTCCCGCAGGATCCGCTCCGTCTCGCGCACCGTGCGCTCCTCCAGCACCCGCGCCCCGGACAGCAGCTCCGCCGCCCGCGCCTCCGCGTCCTCCTGGCCGTGCCGGGCGGCCTCCTCCGTCTCCGCGAAGTCCCGCTTGGCCTCCGCCAGCAGGCCCTCCGCCCGCCGCTCCAGCTCCGCCAGCCGCGACTCCAGCGCGGCCTCGCGCGCCGCCAGCTCCCGCTGCGCCGCCTCCCACCGGTCCGCGTGCTCCTGCTGGAGGTCCGCCAGCAGCGCCTCGGCCCCGCGGCGCGTCTCCGCCAGGTCCGCCTCGGCGTCCTCCCGCCAGGCCGTCGCCTCCTCCCGGGCCTGCGCCCGGATGCCGTCCGCCTCGCGCTGGGCCCGCTCCAGGCCCTGCCGGGCCCGGACCTCCGTCTGCTCCCGCACCGCGTCCGCGTCCTGCCGGGCCAGCTCCGCCGCCCGGTCCGCGTGCGCCTCGGCGGCGCCCTGGATCGCCGCCACGTCCGCCCGCGCGTCCGCCCGTACGCTGTCGGCCTCTTCCAGCACCAGCCCGAGGATCCGCCGCGCCCGCTCGCTCAACTCGTCGTACGTCTGCGGCGCGAGCGAGGCCACCACCGCCCCCAGGCGCTGCGCCTCCGCCTCCAACTGCCGTTCGAGCACCGTCAGCCGGGCGACCCGTTCCCAGGCCTCGTCACGGCTTCCGGACAGCCGGGCGAGGTACCGGTCCACCTCGTCCGTCCGGTAGGCGCGACCGCGCACGGTCTCGAAACCCCGCGGTCGCGGTGACATGGGTGCACTCATCCGGAAAGCGCCTCTCTCGCGTGGCGTGCGGCTTGTGGCCGATGCGCGTGGATTCCTGTCAAGGATGCGTCATTTACGTACGGAAGCGGCAATGGCCGGGCCGGGACCCCGTTCGGGGGTCCCGGCCCGGCCATGCACAAGAGATGCCCAGCCGATCTTCGGATCAACCGAGGATCGGACGGGCGATCACAGCAGTCCGTCCCACATCTGCTCCAGCAGCACCGACCACCAGTTCTCCGGCGACGCCAGGGCCGCGCTGTCCAGCGCCGCCAGCTTCATCTGGAAGTCGGCCGTCCAGCGCCCCGCCTGTTCGGGCGTCAGGTGCATCCGCAGCCGCCACATGTAGCCCAGCATCGCCAGACACCGCGCGAACTGCGGCAGGCTCGAATTCACGAACTGCGGCGGCACCGGACCACCGCCCGGACCCGCCTCGACCGGCACCGCGACGATGTGCGCCGTCCCGTACTGGACGCAGAGCGCCTTGCCGAAGTCACTGCCCACGACCAGGTACGAACCCGCGTCCGGAGCCGGCTGCACCTGCCGCTGCGCCGCCATCTCCGCCAGCGTCGGCACCGGCTGGCCCGGTACCGCCTGCGCCCAGAAGAACGGACCGAAGTCCACCGGCAGACCCGACCACACCAGCGTCTGCGCGACGATCTCCGGCACCCCCTGACGGGACACCGCGCGCTGCTCGAACCGGAACACGCCCTGCGGACCGAAGGCCTGCGTCAGCTCCGCCGCGATCGCCTCCAGCGGGATCGCGGGCTCCAGCGGCACCTGCGCCAGCGGCGCCCGGACCGGCGCGGGGCGCGCCGGACCGTCCGCCACCTGGTGCAGCTCGCCCTGATGGGTGAGCAGGTGCCGCATGCCCTGCTGCCGGCCCGCGTGATCCGTCCCGTACGGCGCCACGCTGGTGATCCGCACCTGCGGCCAGGTCTCCCGGATCATCCGCGCGCAGTAACCGCCGGGCAGCTCACAGGACTCCAGCTCGGTGTGCAGCTCCAGCACCTGCTGCGGCGGCACGCCCATGGCCCGCAGCTCGTGCAGGATCTGCCACTCCGGGTGCGGGGTACCGGGCGCCGAGCGGCGGATGAGCTGCTGCTCGGAACCGTCCTGGCCGCGGTAGCGCAGCACGGCCTGGTAGCCGGGGCCCACCGTGGGCACGCCGGGCTGCTGCGGTGCGTGTGCCTGTGCCTGTGCCTGCGGCTGCTGCGGGGCCTGCGGGGCGGGTCCGGGCGGCGCGGGCGGCTGACCCGTGACCGCGGGTCCGGCCAGCATCGTCGCGGCATGCTGCGCCCCGCCACCGGGAGCCCCCGGCGGGCCGGGAGGCGCGGGCGGCTGACCCACGGCGGGCCCCGCCAGCATCGTCGCGGCATGCTGCGCCGCGCCACCGGGCGCACCCGGAGCACCGGGCGGGCCGGGGGGCGCGGGCGGCTGGTTCACGGCCGGACCGGCCAGCATCGTGGCGGCGTACTGCGCCCCACCACCCGGAGCACCCGGCGGGCCGGGAGGCGCGGGCGGCTGGCCCGCACCCGGAGCACCGGGCGGGCCGGGGGGCGCGGGCGGCTGGTTCACGGCCGGACCGGCCAGCATCGTGGCGGCGTACTGCGCCCCACCACCGGGAGCCCCCGGCGGGCCGGGGGGCACGGGAGGCCGGCCCGCACCCGGAGCACCCGGAGGCGCGGGCGGCTGGACCACGGCCGGACCGGCCAGCATCGTGGCGGCATGCTGCACCCCGCCACCGGCGCCACCCGGAGCACCGGGCGGCCCGGGAGGCGCGGCCACGATGTCCTGCGCCTTGTCGTCGATCGTCGCCGTGCCGTAGACGTAGCCG
>NZ_JBEOXE010000061.1:0-44071 GCF_040296485.1 Streptomyces sp. NPDC002138
CCGTGGCGGAAGGGGCCGCCCGCAAGGACCGCGAGCACCGCCAGGACACCCCTGACGTACGAGCGCCACGAACGAGAGACACGCATCGAGACCGACGCACCCGGACCCACCCACCGCACCATCCGGCCGGAAGGGGAGAGACGCAGTGAACGGTTACCGCACCGCATTCTTCGACGTGGACGGGACGCTCACGACCGCCCCGAGCATGTTCCGGTTCCTGCGCCACTACCTCGCCGCGCTGGGCAACCCCCCGCACGAATACACCAGCCGCCGCCGCGAACTCAAGGCGATGAACCAGGTCGGCTGTCCCCGCACGGTCACCAACCGCGCCTACTTCGCCAACCTCGAGGGCGCCTTCGCCTCCGAGGTCTCCTTCCACGCCGAGGACTGGTTCCGCGACGAACTGCGCTCCGGCTCCTTCTTCCACGAACACGGCGTCGGCGCCCTGCGGCGCCACCAGGACGACGGCACCCGCATCGTCCTCGTCTCCGGCTCCTTCCCCGCCGTCCTCGACCCGATAGCCGAACACCTCGGCGCGGACGAGGTCTGGTGCACCGAGCCCGACATCGCCTGGGGCCGCTACACGGGCCGGCTCACCCGGCCCCCGATGCTCGCCGGAGCCAAGGCCGAGGTGGTCCGGGCCGTCGCCGCCCGCCACCGCACGACACCGGCCGAGTGCATCGCGTACGGCGACCACGTGTCCGACCTGCCGATGCTCAGAGCCGTCGGCTCGGCCGTGGTCGTCGGCGGCGACAAGGTGCTGCGCACCCACGCACGGATCCACGGGTGGTCCCTACTGCCCGCCGCGCCGGTCCCCCCGGCGCTCGACCTGCCGCTGTGGCACACCGCCCAGCAGTCGGCCGCTCACGACGAGGTGAAAGAGGTGGAAAGCGTATGACGTCATGGTTCTTCGACCGGATGCGGAGCTTCGGTGAGGCCGATGCCATCGTCTTCAACGGTGTGAGTTACAGCTACGCCCAACTGGCCAGGCTGACCGGCGAATGGGAGAGATTCCTCGACCGGGGCGGCGTCCACGCCGGCCAGGTCGTGGCCCTGGAGGGGGTCAGCAGCGTCGAGGCCTGCGCGGGCCTGCTCGCGCTCATCGAGCGCGGCGCGATCATCGTCCCGATGACCCCGCTGCCGCCCGCCAAGCGCGCCGAGTTCCACGAGGTCGCCGAGGTGGAGACGGTCATCACGATCGACTCCCAGCAGTGGCGCCGCAGCATCGAGATCACCGGGCGCAACTCCGAGCACGAGCTGTACGACCAGCTCCGCACGGACGGGGTTCCCGGACTGGTCCTCTTCAGCTCCGGCACCACCGGCCGCAGCAAGGCCAGCGTCCTCGACTTCTCCAAGGTCCTGTCCAAGTACGGCCCCCCGACCCGCCCCCGGCGCACCCTCGGTTTCCTCAACCTGGACCACATCGGCGGCATCAACACCCTGCTGCACACCCTCAGTCAGGGCGGCGCGCTCGTCACCATCGACGAGCGGACCCCGGACAAGGTCTGCGCGGCCATCGAGTCCAATGCCATCCAGATCCTGCCCACCACCCCGACCTTCCTCAACATGCTGCTGATCTCGCGGTCCTACGAGCGGCACGACCTGTCCTCGCTCCAGCTGGTCAGCTACGGCACCGAGCCCATGCCGGAAGGCACCCTGACCCGGCTGGGCCAGGCCCTGCCGCACACCCGGCTCAAGCAGACCTACGGCCTGTCCGAGCTGGGCATCATGCCCACCAAGTCCCGCGACGACGGCAGCCTGTGGGTCAAGCTGGGCGGCGAGGGGTTCTCGTACCGCATCGAGGACGGGATCCTGTGGATCCGCTCCGACATGGCGATGCTCGGCTACCTCAACGCGCCGGCGCCCTTCGACGACGAGGGCTTCTTCAACACGCAGGACGCGGTGGAGACGGACGGGGACTACGTCCGGATCCTGGGCCGCAAGTCCGAACTCATCAACGTCGCGGGGGAGAAGGTCTACCCCAGCGAGGTCGAGAACGTCCTGCTGGAGCTGGACTACGTCGCCGACGCCGTCGTCTCGGGCCGCCCGAGCCACGTCACCGGCCAGGTCGTCAAGGCCATCGTCCGGCTCACCGGGCCGGTCGACGACGCCCGGGCGACCTCCCGCGCCATCCGCGAGCACTGCGCGCGGCGGCTGGAGGCCTTCAAGGTGCCGGTGGTGGTCGAGGTGACCACGGCGGACACGCACTCCGACCGGTTCAAGAAGATCCGGAGCGCCGTGTGAGCACCCAGCACACCGAGGCCGTGCGGACCGCGGGTCCCGACGAGCCCGGAGACGGGCGCGTCGCCGTGGTCAGCGGTGGCAGCCGGGGCCTGGGCCGGGCGCTCACCGAGCGGCTGCTGGCCGCGGGCTGGCGGGTCGCCACCTTCAGCCGCAAGCCCAACGAGTTCACCGAGGAGAAGGCGCGGGACCTGCCCGAGTCCTTCTTCTGGCAGTCGGTGGACCTCCACGAGGCGGACGGGATCCGGCAGTTCACCAAGGCGGTCCGCGACCGCTTCGGCCGGGTCGACCTCCTCGTCAACAACGCGGGGGTGCTGCACCAGGAACTCTTCCTGACGGTGGCCCCGCAGCGGATCGAGGACCTGCTGGCCGCGAATCTGACCGCCCCCGTGCACCTCACCCAGGCGTGCGCGCGGCTGATGATGCGCGGCGGCGGATCCATCGTGAACATCTCGTCCATCAACGCCATCCGCGGCTACCGCGGGGTCGCCGTCTACGCGGCGGCCAAGGCGGGCCTGGAGGGATTCGGCCGGGCGCTGGCCCGGGAACTGGGGCCCGTGGGCATCAGGGTCAACACCGTGACCCCCGGGTTCTTCGACAGCGAGCTGACCTCGGACGTCACCGAGCGGAACCGGGACAAGATCCAGCACCGGACTCCGCTGGGCCGGCTCGGCAGCGCGGAGGAGATCGCCGACGCGGTCCTCTACCTCGCCTCTTCACACGCACGTTTCATCACCGGTCAGTCATTGGTCATCGACGGAGGAATCACATGCTGAACGAGCAGAACATCCAGCAGATCATCGAGCGCGAGATCCAGTCCGTGGTCCTCAGCTCGGAGGAGGACGAGGTATCGCTGGACGACGAGCTGCTCAAGTCCGGGGTGAACTCGCTGATGCTCGCCCAGCTGCTGATCCAGCTGGAGACCGAGCTGGGCGTCGACCCGTTCGCCGCGGACCTGTCCATCACGGAGATACGGACGCTGCGCGAGCTGGTCGGCGCGTACGAGGCGGCCCTCGAGCGTGCGGCCACGGCCGGTGCGACGGCGGGTGCGTGACGTGTCCGCCGTAACCGAAGCCGTGACCGAGGCCGGATCCCCGGCCGAGGCCGAGGCCGAGACCCCGCGGAAGCTGTTCCTGAAGTCGGTCGACGACTATCTGGGACCCGGCGAGGGCCGCTTCTTCTCCCGCGGCTACCAGCGGGCCGACTACCTGGTGCGCGACCTCGTCTCCACCCCGGTCACCACCGAACGCCCGGGCATCCGGGCCACGGTGGACGTCAGCTACCCGCCCGACTGGTCCCGCAAGAAGAACGGTACGGACCTGCGTCCCCACCTCAGCACGGTGGACGTGCTGGTCCTCGGCGTCCAGCTCGCCGAGCTGCACCTGGTCCACGCCTACGGACTGACCGGCGAAGCCCGCGGCACCATGCGGCTGCGCAAGGTGGTCCTGCGGGCCGGCGGAGCGCCGCAGGAGGACCTGCTGCGGATCCCCGCCTCCTCCCGTCTGGTCCGCACCGACGACGTCCCCGGCGTGCCGGGGCGGCGGCTGTCCGTCCACGACGGCGCGGTCGGCGAGCTGCGGGTGCGCTGCGAGATCGAGCACGACGAGGGCGTACGGGCGGAGACCGAGGGCATCTTCGGCAGCCTGGACGAGGGCCTCGGCGAGGGCGCGCGGCGCTTCTACGGCGACGGCTTCAAGCGGCGGCGCCACGTCATCCGTGACGTGGTGGTCGACATGGAGGAGCTGGCGGCCACGGCCGGGGTGCACTTCGTCCCCGGCCCGGCCGAGGGCCGGGACGGTCCCGGGGCGCTGGGCGTCGACGCGGCCACCGAACCGTCGGTGTCGCTCGTGGACGCCTTCGTGGTCAACCTCCAGCTGGTCCAGGTGCTGATGTACGAGCTGGACCAGGTCAAGCGGGCCGCCAGCAACACCCTGTGGATGATGCAGACCGTGCTCACCGCGGCGGACACGGCCCTGCCGCTGCCCGTCCGCGGGGACGAGGCGCAGGCCGCCGCCGCGCGGCTGACCGCCAAGCGGGTGCTGCCCCTGCGGGGCGGGGTGTGGCGCAGCGTCGACATCGAGGCGAGCCTCGGCGGGGTGGGCGTGCGGGCCTCGTTCGCGCACGAACTCCCCCCGGAGGCGGCGGCCTCGGCCGGCTGACCCGCCCCCCGGGGCCCGGGGCCCGACCGGGACCCGCGCGCCCCGCACCCCGGCCGGGGCCGGACTGCCCGTGGCAGATCCGGCCCCGCCCGGGGGGCCGTCGCACCGCCCACCACCATCGAACCGAACACCATTAAGGAGACCCCGATGCGGCTGTCCGTGTCCGGTACCTATTCCGCGGGGAAGACCTCCACGGCCACTGCCCTCGCCTCCTACACAGGTCTCGGCTTCGCCCCGGCCCGGGCCATCCGCGAGATATTGCCCGACGCCGTGCCCGGCAAGGCGCTCGCCGACGTGACGCCCGCCGAGTACCTCCAGCTCGCCGTGCGCCGGCACGTCGGGCGGGTGCAGAACGAGGCGCGGCTCGGGGTGGGGGGCGCCGGGTTCGTGTCCGACGGCTCCTCCCTCCAGGAGTGGATCTACGCGGCCGCCCGGGTCCGCTTCGGGATGGATCCGGCGGCCCCCGCGGCCACCGCGCCGGCCACCGCGGCCATGGGGTTCTTCGCCGAGGCCGTCGACCAGCTCGGGCACGCGATGCGCCAGCACGTCAAGGAGACCTACGACGGCTTCGTGCACCTGCGGGCCGCGCCCGGCGCCGTCAAGCCCGGCGGGCACCGCCGGATGCACCCCGAATTCCGCGCGTTCTGCGACGACATGCTGCTCCAGGCTCTGGTGGACCTCGACGTGACCTACCACGTCGTCGAGGGCCCCCGGCCGGAGCGCCTGGAGAAGATCGCCGACCTGTTCGGCCTGCCCGTCGTACGGTCCGCCGACGAGGCGATCGACCTGGCGACACGTGAGTACGAATCCATCGACTGGCGGCTGGAGGGCGAGCGCACGCAGAGCGCCGCCTCCCTCGTCGCCGCTGCTGCCGGAGGCACCAAGTGACCACCGAAACCACCCCCTACGCACGGCGCTGGCTGATGCTGCCCGTCGTGCTGGCCGCCCTCTTCATGGCGCAGTTCGACCTCTACGTCGTCAACGTCGCCGCCCCCACGCTCCAGCACCAGCTCGGCGCGGGCCCGGTCGCCCTCGAGCTCATCGTCGCCGGGTACGCCTTCACCTACGCCAGCGGCCTGATCACCGGCGGCCGGCTCGGCGACCTCTTCGGCTCCCGCGTGATGTTCCTCGGCGGGGCCCTCGCCTTCACCCTCGCCTCGCTGCTCTGCGGGATCGCCCAGAGCCCGAACCAGCTCGTCGCCGCCCGGCTGCTCCAGGGCGTGACCGGCGCGGCCATGGTCCCGCAGGTGCTCGCGCTGATCACCGGCGTCTTCAGCCCGGCCGAACGGCCGCGCGCGCTGGCCTGGTTCGGCTTCACCGTCGGTGTCGGCGCGGTCGCCGGTCAGGTGCTCGGCGGCATGCTGCTGCAGGCCGGTTCCTCCGGTCTCGGCTGGCGGGCGATCTTCCTGGTCAACGTGCCCGCCGGTCTGCTGACCTTCCTGCTGGCCCGCCGCCTGGTGCCCAAGCGGGCCGCCTCGGCCGCGGCGCGCGGCGCCCTCGACCCCGTCGGCGCCATCGGCATCCCGGCCGGCCTCGCGCTGGCGCTCGTCCCCATGATGCTCGGCAGCGCCAAGGGCTGGCCGCTGTGGACCTGGCTGTGCCTGGCCGCCGCGGTGCCCGTGCTCGCCGCCACCCTCGGCTGGGAGCGGAAGCTGGCCCGTCAGGGCGGTCGCCCGCTGCTTGACCTCTCGCTCTTCCGGATCCGCTCCTTCCACCGCGGTCTGATCGTCAGCGGTGCGGTGTTCGGGGCGTTCTTCAGCTTCATGTTCGCGCTGACCCTCGTCCTGCAGTCCGGTCTCGGCCTGAGCCCGCTGGCCGCCGGATTCTCCTTCGCCCCGCTCGGCCTCGCCTTCGCCGGCGCGTCCATGGCGGCGCGCCGGATCCCGCCGGCGCGGGCCGCCCGTACGGTCCTCGGCGGCACGCTCGTCGCCGCGACCGGACTGGTCGTCCTGCTCGCCGAGGTGGCCCTGGCCCCGGACCAGATCAGCGCCCTGCGGCTACTGCCGCCCATGATCCTCATCGGCCTCGGCAACGGGCTCGCCGTACCCGCCCTGACCGGCGCGGTGCTCACCGGAGTCGGCCCCGGCCAGGCCGGATCCGCCGCCGGTGTGCTCACCACCGCCCAGCAGTTCGCCAGCGCGGCCGGAGTGGCCCTGCTCGGTTCCGTCTTCTTCTCGGTCCTCGGCTCCGGAGAGGGCCCCGGCGCCTACGCGATCGCACTGCGCTGGGTCGCGGGCATCGGGCTGGTCCTGGTGCTGATCGCGGCCGCCGCGAGCCGGGCCCTGCTCCGGCCCGAGGGCGGCGCCAAGGCCGAAGGCGCGGGCGAGGCCCCGGCCAAAGACGTAGCGCAGAACAACGACCCGTCCCAGAAGATCCTCGGAAAGGTGTGACATGGCGGCCACGGCCCTGAGTGTGGAGGAGCGCAAGGCCAAGGCCGCGCAACTCTTCGAACGGATCATCACCAACGGCGAGCTGCACCTCGCCGACGACCTCTTCCACGAGGACTTCAGCTGGCCGCAGTTCGGCCTGCACGGCCCCGAGGGGGTCCGCACCTGGGTGCGGGCCTTCCGGACCTCCTTCCCCGACATGGTGGACACCGTCGTCGAGCAGTGGGCGGAGGGCGACACCGTCATCTCCCGGGTGGAGTGCACCGCCACCCAGCTCGGCGCCTTCCGCGGCCTGCCGCCCAGCGGCCGCAAGGCCACCTTCGGGGCCCTCGGCATCGACCGGTTCCGCGGGGACAAGATCATCGAGCGGTCGGCGCACTTCGACCTCGCCGACCTGATGCGCAAGTACGGGCACACGGAACTGCAAGTGCCTCCGCAGGACCGGCCGTGAGGCCCGCCCCGTTCGACTACGTCCGCCCCGCGAGCGCGGCGGAGGCCGTGTGGGCCCTGGCCGGGGCCCACACGGCCGGGCGGGAGGCCCGGGTGCTCGCGGGCGGGCAGTCGCTGGTCCCGCTGCTGAACCGGCGGGCCGTGCGGCCCGACCTGATCGTCGACCTCGGCCGGGTGCCCGCGCTCAGCGGGATCCGGGCCGGCCGGCGCGGCATCCGGATCGGCGCCCTCACCCCGCACGCGACCGTGGAGCGCAGCACCGACACCGAGCTGCACCGGCGGCTGCCGGTGCTCCCCGAGGCGGCCGCCCTGATCGGGCAGCTGCCGGTGCGGGTGCGCGGCACGGTCGGCGGGAGCCTCGCCCACGCCGACCCCGCCGCCGAGTGGTGCCTGCTGGCGGTGCTGCTGAGCGCCGAACTGACCCTGCTGGGGCCCGACGGCAGGCGGGTGGTGGGCGCCGACGCGTTCCTGCGCGGGCGTCACCGCACCGCGCTGCGGCCGGCCGAGATCCTGGTCGAGGTCGGGTTCCCGGCGGCCGAGCCCGCCGCCGCGCTCGTCGAATACGCCGCCCAGCCCGGCCGGATCCCGGAGGTGGCCGCCGCCGCGGCCCTGGTCCTGGACGCCGACGGGCGGATCGGCTCCGCCCGGCTCGCGCTGGCGGGTCCGCTGGAACGCCCGATGCGGATCCCGGCCGCCGAAGCCCTGCTGATCGGGGTCCGCCCCGGCCGGGAGAGCTTCGCGGCGGCCGCCGCCAAGGCCGCACGGATCACCGGGGCCTCCGGTGACCTCGGCACCCTGGCCGCCGTACTGCTGCGCCGGGCACTCGCCGAATCCGCCGCCCGGGCCGCCGTCCTGGCGCCGGTGCGCCGCGAAAGAATGGAGCTGGTGCCGGTATGACCGCCTTCACCCCGGCCCCGTCCCCCGCCACCCCCGCCACCCGCGCCGTCCCCGTGAAGCTGACCGTCAACGGTGAGCCGCACGCCCTGGACGTCGAGGCGCGGCGCAGTCTGGCCGACGTACTCCGCCGCGACCTGCGGCTCACCGGCACCCCGGTCGGCTGCGAGACCGGGGTGTGCGGCTCCTGCACGGTGCTGCTCGACGACGAGCCGGTCCGGGCCTGCGCGATGCTCGCCGCGCAGGCCGACGGCGGCCGCGTGGAGACCGTCGAGTCCCTCGCCCCGGTGGACGGGGAACTCGGGCCGCTGCAGAGCGCGTTCCGGGACAACTTCGCCCTCCAGTGCGGCTTCTGCACCCCCGGCTTCCTGATGCTCGCCACCGGACTGCTGCGCCGCGAGCCCGACCCGGACCGGACCGCGGTCCGGTCCTGCGTCTCCGCGAACCTGTGCCGCTGCACCGGCTACCAGCCGATCGTGGACGCGGTGTCGGCGGCCGCCTCGGCCGCCTCCGCCGCCGAGGCCCGCGCCGCCGAGGCCCGCGCCGCGGAGGCGTCGTGAGCACCGGGGTCGTCGGGCGGTCCGTACCCCGCCTGGAGGACGACCGGCTGCTGCGCGGCCGCGGCCGCTTCCACGACGACGTGGCGCGCCCCGGCCAGCTGTGGATGCGCGTCGTACGCTCTCCCCTCGCCCACGCCCGGATCCTCGGCGTGGACACCGCGCGGGCCGCCGCGCTGCCCGGGGTGGTGACCGTCATCACCGCCGACGACCTGCCGCCGGGCCTGCGGATCCCGGTCCGCCAGCCGCACCCCGGGATCGACTTCACCGCCTACCTCCAGCCGCCCCTGGCCACCGGGTACGTCCGGTACGCGGGGGAGCCGGTGGCCGTCGTCCTCGCCGAGGACCCCTACCTCGCGGAGGACGGCGCCGAGCTGGTCCGGCTCGACCTGGAGGAACTGCCCCCGGCCATGGACGCCCGTACGACCGCGGCCGGGCCCGGCCCTGTGTCCCTGGCCGGGGCGCCCGCCGCGCAGGTCGGCACGGTCGACTTCAGCTACGGGGACGTCGACGCGGCCTTCGCCGCGGCGGCGCACGTGGTCAGCGCCGACCTGCGCACCGGCCGGCACAGCGGCACCCCGCTGGAACCGCGCGGCCTGATCGCCGACATCGACGACCCGGCCGGACCGGACGGGCGGCTGACCATCTGGGGCGCGGCGAAGATCCCGCACATCAACCGGCGGGTCCTGGCCTCCCTCCTCTCCTTCCCCGAACACCGCATCCACATGCGGGAGACGGACGCGGGCGGCAGCTTCGGCATCCGCGGCGAGTTCTATCCCGAGGACCTCCTCGTGCCGTTCCTGTGCCTGCGCACCGGACGCCCGGTGAAGTGGTCCGAGGACCGGGCCGAGCACATGAGCGCCGCCAACCACGCGCGCGAGCAACAGCACCTGATCGAGCTGGCCTTCGACGCGGACGGCCTGCTGCTGGGGCTGCGGGACGAGGCCTGGCTCGACAACGGCGCGTACATCCGTACCCACGGGGCCGTCGTCGCGGCGCTGACGGCGTCGATGGTCTCGGGGGCCTACCGGATCCCCGCGGCCAGCTCGCGCGTGCACATCGTCACCACCAACAAGACACCCATCGGCACCTACCGGGCCCCCGGCCGCTTCCAGCACAACTTCGTGCGCGAACACGCCCTCGACATCGCCGCGAGCCAGCTGGGCCTGGACCCCGTCGAGCTGCGCCGGCGCAATCTGCTCACCGGCCGCGAACTCCCGCACCAGCGGCCGATGCAGGTCTTCGGCTCGCCCATGGTCCTCGACGGGAAGGACCACCTGGAGCACTTCGACAAGGGCCTCGCGGCGTTCGGTTACGACCGCTGGCGGGCCGAGGCGAAGGAGGCCCGGGCCGCGGGACGGCTCGTCGGCACCGCCTGCGCGGTGATCCTGGAGAAGGCCGGGCTGGGCTACGACAGCGCCGTCGTCGACATCGGGGTGACCGGAGCGGTCCGGGTCGCGATGGGCGGCGCGACGGTGGGGCAGGGCATCGAGACGGTGATGGCACAGATCGCCGCCGACGAACTCGCCGTCCCGGTCGGCTCGGTGCGGGTCGTGCTCTCCGACACCGACGTCCTGCCCGACGGCGGCGGCACCTTCGGCAGCCGCTCCACGGTCGTGGGCGGCGAGGCCGTGCGCCGGGCCGCGGTCGCGGTCCGCGAGAAGGCGGTCCGGGTGGCCGCGGGCCTGCTCGACGTCCCGCCGGAAACCGTGCACCTCATCCCGGGCGGGCTCGCCTCGTCGCAGTCCCCGCGCGAGCTGGGCTGGGCCGCGCTCGCCGGGGCCGCCTTCACCCCGCGCTGGATCAGGACCGGCGAGGAGGTCGGCCTGATCGGCCGGGCGACCTACGTCGCGGAGGGGATGACGTACCCCTACGGCGCCCACTTCGCGCAGGCCGAGGTCGACCCGGGGACCGGCGTGGTGCGGCTGCTGCGGTACGGCATGACCTACGAGATCGGGCGCGCCGTGCACCCCGAGGCGGTGCGCGGCCAGCTGATCGGCGGCGCCGTCCAGGGGATCGGCGGCGCGCTGTCCGAGGAGTTCCGCTACGACGAGCGCGGCCGTCCGCTGTCCCTGACCCTCGACGAGTACCTGTGGCCGCGCGCCGCGGATCTCCCCGAGTTCCAGGTGGAGATCTACGAGGACGCCCCGGCCCCGGGCAATCCACTGGGCCTGCGCGGAGCCGGCGAGGGGGGCACCGCGGGCAGCGGGGCCGTCGTCGCGGGCGCCGTACGGGACGCCCTGGGGCTGCCCGGCGATGTCGGCGCCCTCCCGCTGCACCCCGCGAGGGTGCGCTCCCTGATGTCCCCGCACCACACACCGCACCATGACTCGAAGGAGGAGCTGTGACAGTGAACCAAGCGGTTCTCGACTGGCTCAATACCGAACCGGACTGGGACGCCCCGCACCAGGAGCCGGCCGCCCCGGTCTCCGACGGGCCGGTCTCGGCGGACGTGACCGCACCCTCGGCGGCCACGCTCGCCTCCGCGACCCCGGACGAGCGCAGAGAACTGGTCGCCGACTACGTGCGCCGGGAGGTCGCCCGCTCCGTGGGCGTCACCCCCGCCGCGCTGGACACCGAGCGGACCCTGGTCACCGTGGGCATCGGGTCGATGCTGGGACTGGAACTCCAGTACCGGCTGCGGGCCGCCCTCGGCGTCGCACCCGAACTGACGGACCTGCTCATGGCCAAGGACACGCACGCGCTGGCCGCGATGGTCGTCGCGCTGCTCGGGTCCGGCGGATGACCGCGAAGCTGGCGCCGCCGGCCGGCGCTGATGTCTGGCTGCTGCGGCAGCCGAAGCCGGACGACATCACCGGCGTGCTGGAGATGACCGAACTGGACGAGAACGAACTCCAGCGGGCCCGCGCCTGCCGCCGCCAGTCGGGCGGCTACCTGTACGCGGCGGCGCACATCGCGCTGCGCCGGGTACTCGCCACGTACGTGGGGGAACCGGCCGGGTCGCTGGAGTTCGGCCGCGGTCCCTGCCCGTGCTGCGACCAGCAGCACGGGCGCCCGATCCTCCTGCGACCCCTCTCGGACCTGCACTTCTCGCTGTCGCACAGCAGCGGGATCGTGCTGATCGGAGTGGCGTCGGTACCGATCGGCGTCGACGTCGAGAAGGTACCGACGGCCGAGACGGCCCGGGTGTGCACCGCCGCGTTGCACGCGGACGAGCGCGCCGAGCTGGCCGAGGTCCCCGAATGCGCGGGCACCTCGGCCTTCGGGCGGCTGTGGACCCGCAAGGAGGCCTACCTCAAGGGGCTGGGCACCGGCCTCGGCCGGGATCTGTCCCTGGACTACCTGGGGTGGGAGAGCGACCGGCACCCGAAGGGCTGGTCGGTGGTCGACGTACCGGCGGGCCCCCGCCACACGGCGGCGGCCGCGATCGGCTACGACGGCGCCCCGTCGGGCCCGGTGACGCTGCGCTGGCTCCCCATGGAGAGCCTGTTCAGCGGCACCCGTGCCGACCTGGCGAACCGCGACTCGGTTCTCGCGGAGCTGGCCGCCTGACCGCGCCCCGCCCACGGGCCGCCCGCACGAGCATCCCCCGGCCGGGGGCCCACCACCGGCCGGGGGATCCTCGCGTTCACGCCCCCGGCGGGCGCGGGCCGGAGGAGCGGCCGGCCCCGGCGCCGGCGAGCGCCGCCGCGATCGCGGTCGCGGCGCCGAAGACGACCGTCAGTCCCATGGCGACGCCGCTGCCCTTGTCGAAGCCGAAGACGAACGCGAGCTGAGCACGGAAGGCCGTGCCCCGCAGGAGCGGCGCCACGAAGATCGCCACCACGTAGAACGCGGACAGCGCGCACAGGGTCCACGCGCCGCGCGTCCCGCGGGCGAACGTGAACCCCGCCGCGAGCACCAGCAACCCGGCGCTGATGACGCCGCCGAGCACGTTCTCCCACACCAGCGCGGTCCAGCGTCCGGTCGGCCCGAGGGCGAAGACGACGTTGTAGAGCGCGAACCAGACGAGCATGCCGGTGGTGATCAGCGCCAGGGTGCCGGCGGTCACCGCCGCCGCGGCGTTCGCCCTCGGCCCGGGCGGCGCCGCGACCGGGCTCGGGCCGCCACCCCACGGTGCGGGTCCGCCCGGCCCATACGGGGGCGGGCCGGCCGGGGGCGTGACGGGAGCTGCGGGAGCGGCCGCGGGCGCCGTCGGGGTCCGGGCGGCGGCGGGCGCCGTCACCCGCGCCGACGCCAGGTCCAGGGCCCGCAGTGCGTCATGGACGGAAGCCGCGGACTGCGGGCGATCGGCCGGCTGCTTCGCGAGGAGCCGGAGCACCAGGGCGTCGAGGGCCACGGGCAGCCCTTCGCGCACCGAACTCGGGGCTTCGGGCGCACGGTTCAGATGGGCGGTCATCAGGGACACCGGGTCGCTCTCCTTGAACGGCGGTTCCCCGGTGAGCAGTTCGTGCAGGACGCAGCCGAACGCGTACAGATCGCTGCGGGCGTCGCCGGAGTGCTCCGCGAACCGCTCCGGGGCCATGTAGGCCAGGGTGCCCATGACCTGGCTGGACTTGTCGGTGGCGGCCATGAAGCGGGCGATGCCGAAGTCGAGGACCTTCACCTCGCCGCCGGCGGTGAGCATGAGGTTGGCGGGCTTCAGGTCCCGGTGCACCACGCCCGCGTCGTGCGCGGCGGCCAGCGCGGCGGCGATCTGGGCGGCCCAGTCGGCACTGGTCGCGGGCGGTGGCGGGCCGTCCTCGCGCAGTACGACGGCGAGGTTGCGCCCGGTCACGTACTCCATGACGAGGTAGAGCGTGCCGTCGCGCGGGTCGCGGCCCAGATCGTGGACGGTGACGACGCCGCGGTGGTTCAGGCTGCCCGCGGTGCGCGCCTCGCGGAAGAACAGGTCGGCGGCGGGGCCGTGTTGGTGGTCCGGCAGCAGTTTGACCGCCACGCGGCGCCCGATGACCAGGTCCCGGCCCTCCCAGACCTCCCCCATGCCGCCCCGGCCCACGAAGGCCACCAGTTCGTACCTGTCCGCTATGACTCGCACAACTGCCTTCCTCCACACCGCACCTGGCGGCACGCCTCGAAGCGCGCACCGCCGGCCCCCCGTCGGACCCGCGGCCGACAGCCGCCCCGCACATCCTGCACCAGTCACGCCGGCGCGGTCGCGGTCAGTCCGGCTCGCGGATCGCCTCCACCGCCTCGCGGACGTCCGGGTCGGGGTCCTCGGCCAGGGTGTCCAGGAGGGCGGGGACGCCCGGGGTGCTCCAGCGGGCCACCGTCCACGCGAGGTCCTCGCGGACCCCGGGGTCGGGGTGGGCGGCGAGGGGGGCCAGCCGGGCGAGGGGGCCGCGGCGGCGCAGGGCGAACCAGTGCAGCACCTCCCGCAGCGCGGCCGGGTCGCCGGGGTCGCCGGCCGCCGCGAGCCGGGCGAGCAGGATCCGGGCGGGCGGCGGGGGGCCGTCCAGCGGGTGGGGCAGCCGCTCGCGCAGGCGCCGCGCCCCGTACCCGCCGCGCACCCGGCACCCGAAGCAGGTGCAGGGGCGTACGCCGTGCGCGTCCGGCAGGTACCGCCAGCCCGCCACCTGCGGCGCGGCGCGGACCCGGTGGACCTCGCGCGGCATGATGGCCCGGGGCACGAACACCTCCCACCCGCGGGGGTCCTCCAGCGCCGCGATCCGGCGCACCGCCTCCGCCGCGGGAACGGTGGCCTGGGCGCCCCGGGCCCGGTCGCCGTAGCGTCCGGCCAACACCTCCTGCGCGTCGTCCAGCCGGACGTGGACGGCCACGAGCCCGCCCCGGCTGCCGGACCGGGCCAGCTCGCGCAGCCACTGGTGGGTGAGGGGGTACGACGCCAGCACCGGGAAGCAGTAGACCCCCCGCGCGCCGCCCTGCCCGTGACTGGCCGCCCGGATCCCGGAGCGCCGGATGCGCGCGGCGTTGGCCGCCGAGGTGAGGTGCACGAACATCGCCATGGCACGGGATCCTAGGCGGCCGCAGCCGGGCCATGGGCGGGCGCGCGGCCGGGCGTTGGCGGGCCTCCTCGAGGTGACAAAGTCGTTGCGGGGGTGCAGCGGGGTCGCAAAACATAGAGAACACTCGCTATTCTTTATTTCGCTGGCCAACCGACCCGATCCGACCGTTCGCCGGAGGGAGCTGCCCGCCATGCCGACCGCCGACTTACTCGCCCGGCGTCTCTTCCACTGCCTGCCCCGCACCGACCAGCGCCGCTGGGCCGGTGCCTATCTGTCCGGGCTGCTGGGTACGCCCGGGAAGAAGTCCGTGCGGAACATGGCACGCTCCACCGCCGCCCTCGGAGCCGCCTCGCAGTCGCTGCACCAGGTCGTCAACGCCAGTACCTGGGACTGGAATCCGGTCCGCCGGGAGCTCGCCGCCTGGTGCGGGGAGCAGGCCGGGGTGCGGGCGCTGCGGATGGTGCCCGTGGTCATCCCCAAGCGCGGGCAGTGCTCCGCCGGGGTGCACCGCCGCTTCGATCCGGCGGGCGGGCGCACCCTGAGCTGCCAGCTCGCGCTCGGCCTCTTCCTCGTCACCGACCTCGGCAGCGTCCCCGTCGACTGGCGGCTGTGCCTGCCCGGCCGCTGGAGCGAGGACGACGAGCTGTGCGAGCGGGCCCGGATACCGGCCGCCGCCCGCACCGCCCCAGCCGCCCCCGCCGGGCTCGGCCTCGACCAGGCCGCCGAGGCCGCCGCCGCGCACGCCGTCGCCGCGGGCGTCCCCGTCGTCGCCGAGGCCGCCACCGAGGCCCCCGCCGACGCGGTGCGGCTCATCGCCGGGCTGGCCGGACGCAGCCTCGGCTTCGCCGTCTCCGTCCCCCCGGGCACGCCCGTCCTGTGCGGTCCGCCCGGCGACCGTACGCAGCACACCACCGGCGTGGCCCGGCTCGCCGCCCGCCTCGGCGCCTCGGCCTACCCGCTCGCGGGCGGCCGGCTGCGCCGCGCGCCCGCGCTCATCCGGGTCCCGGGCGTGGCCCGCCCGCTGGCCCTGCTCACCGAATGGGACCCGGCCGTGCCCGAGCGGCCCGTGCGGCACTGGATCGCCGATCCCGACGGCCGCACCCTGGCCGCCGCCCGGTTCTCCCTCTCGGCCGCCACCACACAGTCCCTGTCCACCTCGATGGAGGTGCTGGAGGACTGCGGGCTGCTGGACTTCGAGGGGCGCTCCTTCCCCGGCTGGCACCGCCACATGACCCTCGTCGCGGCCGCCGCCGCCCACCGGCTGCTGAACGGTCCGCGGCAGGCGGCCGCCCTCCCGGCCCGCGCCGCCGCCCCCACGCGGGCCGCCGCCCCCGCCCATGTCCACGCCCGCGCCCACGCGTTCAGCGGCTGACCGTGCCGCGAACCAAGGAGTCGAAATGACCGTCGATACGGCGGCAGCCCCCGTCCGCGCGATCAAGCTGCCCGCGATCACCGCCGCCTCGCCCGCCGTCACCGCCGGCCTGCCCGCCCGCACCGCCGCCCTGCCCACGATCACCGCCCTGCCCGTCATCACCGCCCCGCGCCCGGTCACCCTCCCCACGCCCGCCTCGGCCCTGATGACCGGCTGCGTGCCCGTGCACGCACTGCTCGACGCCGAATCCCCCCGGCTCGCCGGGGTGGACCAGGATCACGTCCGGCTGCTGGCGGGCGTGGAGACCGAACTGCCGCCGATCGTCGTGCACCGCTCCACCCTGCGCGTGATAGACGGCATGCACCGGCTGCACGCGGCCCGGCTGCGCGGCCGCGAGTCCATCGCCGTCCGCTGGTTCGACGGCACCCCCCGCGAAGCCTTCCTGCTGGCCGTCGAGGCCAACAACCGGCACGGGCTGCCGCTGACCCTCTCCGACCGCCGCGAGTCGGCGCGCCGCATCCTGCGCGCCTGGCCCGACTGGTCGGACCGGGCGGTCGCCGCCAAGGTCGGGCTGTCCGGCAAGACCGTCGGTGTGCTGCGCCGCGCCGCCGCCGAGCAGGGCGAGTCCGCCGCGCCCGGCGAGCTGCCCGCCGCCCGGGTGGGCTGCGACGGCCGGGCGCGCCCGCTCAACGCCACCGAGGGAAGGCTGCGGGCGATGGACTACCTCGCCGTCCGCCCCGAGGCCTCGCTGCGCGAGATCGCCCGCTCCTCCGGCATATCGGTGGAGACCGCCCGCGACGTGCGCGACCGGCTCTCCCGCGGCGAGGGCCCCCTGCCCGGCAGCGGCGCGGGGGCGCGTACCGACGGACGTACGGGCGTACGCGCCCCCGCACCGGACGGCGACGGCGCGGCCGCCCGCTCCGGCCGCGCCGGCGCCCGCACCCCCGCCGGCCTCGACCTCCCCCTCGTCCTGGACTCCCTCAAGCGCGACCCCACCCTCAAGTACAGCGACGAGGGCCGCGCGATGATCCGCTGGCTGGAGGCCCGGATGATCCGCGAGGGCGAGAGCGGAGTGGTGCTGCGCGCCCCGGACCACCAGGCCCCGAAGATCGCCGCGATGGCCCGCGCCTGCGCCGCGCACTGGGACGAGATAGCCACCGAACTGGAACACCGCGGCGCCCGGTCGGACGCCGGGCCGAACTGAAGAGCCTTTGAGAGAAGATGAGTTGACACGATGACGACCACCGCGAACGCCACCGCAGGGAAGAGCGCGACCAGCGCGAAGAATCCGTGGGCCGCGCTGGCGGCCCTCTGTGTCGGCTTCTTCCTGATCATGATGGACACGACCATCGTGACCGTCGCGATCCCCGGCATCATGGACGGCCTGCACGCCGACCTGAACCAGATCACCTGGGTGCACAGCGTCTACCTGCTGACCTACGCCGTCCCCCTGCTCGTGGCCGGCCGGCTCGGCGACCGCTTCGGCCGCAAGCCCGTCTTCCTCAGCGGTATGGCCGTCTTCACCGCGGCCTCCCTGTGGTGCGGACTCTCCGGCAGCGCGGGCATGCTGATGACCGCCCGCGCCGTGCAGGGCGTCGGGGCCGCGCTGATGGCCCCGCAGACCATGGCCTTCGTGACCACCCTCTTCCCCGCCAACCGGCGCGGCGCGGCCCTCGGGATCTGGGGCGCCGTCGCGGGCCTGGCCACCACCGTCGGGCCGCTGCTCGGCGGTTTCCTCGTCGGCTCCGCGGGCTGGCAGTGGATCTTCCTGGTCAACGTGCCGATCGGCCTCGCCGGGCTGGTCATGACCGTGAAGCTGGTCCCCGGCGGCCAGCCCCGCAACCACCGCCGGTTCGACCTGCCCGGCACCCTGCTCTCCGGACTCGGCCTGTTCGCCGTCGTGTTCGGCCTGCAGAACGGCCAGCACTACGACTGGGGCACCGTCGCCGGACCGCTCACCGTGCCGATGGTCATCGGCGCGGGCGTGGTCCTGCTCGTCGTCTTCGTCCTGTGGCAGCGCTTCAACCCGCGCGAGCCGCTGATGCCGCTGTCCCTCTTCCGGCGCCGTCACTTCTCCACCGCCGCCTTCGCCGCGGCCGCCATCGGCTTCGCCGTCACCGGCCTGTACCTGCCGCTCACCCTCTACATGCAGGCGGTCATGGAGCTCTCCCCGCAGCAGGCCGGACTGCTGATGGTGCCCGTCGCCGTCTCCAGCGGCCTGGCCGGGCCGCTGGCCGGGACCCTCTCCGACCGGCTCCCCGGCAAATGGGTGGTCCTCGCCGGATTCCTGATCTTCGCGGCCGGACTGGGCATGATCGTGCTGGCGATGCGCCCCGACGGCGGGGTCTGGCAGCTCGCCGGCGCGCTGTTCTTCGCCGGGATCGGTACGGGCGCGGCCTTCGCGCCCATGGCCAACGTGGCCACCGGCTCGCTGCCCGTCGCCGACATCGGCGCGGGGGCCGGGATGTACAACTCGATCCGGCAGGTCGGCTGTGTCATCGGCGCCGCCGCCGTGGGCGTGCTGATGCAGGCGCAGCTGTCCTCGCGGCTCGCCACCGAGACCCTCGCGGAGAACGCCACGGCCGCCGAACGCCACGCGTTCCACGCGGGGTTGGCGCAGGCGTCGGGCACGACCCTGCTGCTGCCCGTGGCCGTCCTGCTCGTGGGCGCGCTCGCCTGCCTCCTGATGCCGTCCGGAAAGTCCGCGCCCACGGAGAAGCCCGCCGCGCAGCCCCTGGACGCCCCGAATTCCGACCTGCAAAAGGTCGGCTGAACCACCGCACCGTGTGCCATGGAAAGGAATATTGCTGATGTCCCCTGACACCACCGGTATCGACCACAGCCGGATTGACTTCGCTCCCCTCGTGGAATCGGTCACCGGACCGGTCTTCACCCCCGGACAGGAGGGTTACGAAGAGGAACTCACCGGATTCCAGGCCGGATACCGGCACACCCCCGCCGCCGTCCTCGGCGCCGCGAACGCCGAGGACGTCCGCCTCGCGGTCGCCTTCGCCGCCGCGCACGACATCGCCGTCGCCGTCCAGGCCACCGGTCACGGCGTGACCGTGCTCGACCGGGGCGGCCTGGTGATCAGCACCCGCCGCCTGACGGACATCACCGTCGACCCCGGGGCCCGGACCGCCCGCATCGAGGCGGGCGCCCGCTGGGAACAGGTCGTCGCGCTCACCGCCCCGCACGGGCTGGCCCCGCTCAGCGGCTCCGCCGGGCACGTCGGCGTGGTCGGCTACACCCTGGCGGGCGGACTCGGCCTGCTGGCCCGGGAGTTCGGCTATGCGGCCGACCTCGTCGAGGCTGTCGAGGTGGTCACCGCCGACGGGCAGGCGCGCCGGGTCACCGCCGACAGCGACCCCGACCTGTTCTGGGCGCTGCGCGGCGGCCGGGACAACTTCGGCATCGTCACCGCCCTGGAGATCTCGCTGCTGCCGGTCGCCACCGTCTACGGCGGCGGGATGTACTTCGACGCGGCGCAGGCCGACCTGGTCCTCGAGCAGTTCCGGAGCTGGACGGCCACCGCCCCGGAGAGCGTCACCGCCTCCCTCGGCATGATCGAGTACCCGCCGATCCCGGTCTTCCCCGAGCCGCTGCGCGGCCGCCACGTCGTACACGTCCGCTTCGCCACCACCGACCTCGCCGCGGGCCCCGGCCTGGTCGCGCCCTGGCGCGCGTTCGGCGCCGGGATCATCCACGAGCACCTGGGCGAACTGGCCTACCCCGAGGTCGGTTCGATCTACGCGGAGCCGACCTTCTCGCACGCCTACGACGGCAACAGCGTCCTGCTGAGCGAGCTGACCCCCGAGGTCCTGGAGGCCGTACGCACCCTCGCCGGGCCCGGATCGCCGGTGGACTGCATCGTCGACCTGCGCCACATGGGCGGGGCGCTGTCGCGGCAGCCCGAGGTGCCCAACTCCGTGCCGTTCCGCGAGGCCGCCTACATCCTGCGCGTCCTGTCGGGCTCGGACGAGGCACCGCTGGCCGACATCCGCGCCGCGCACGCCGCCCTGGACGAGGCCGTCAAGCCCTGGACCCTGGGCCGCTCGCTGAACTTCGTCTACGGCGAGCGCGCGGCCGACGCCTACGCGGGGGAGCTGTACGACCCGGCCACCCGCGCCCGCCTCGCCAAGCTCAAGGGCGTCTACGACCCGGGCAACCTGTTCCGCACGAACCTGAACATCGAGCCCGCCGCATAAGGCGTCCGCCACACGGCTGCGCCCCGGGACCGGTCCTCCGGTCCCGGGGCGCTGTCGTGCGTACGGCGCGTCCGAGGGCTCACGCGGCGGGGGAGCCCAGCCCCACCCGGTTGCCCGCCGGGTCGCGGACGTACGCCACCCGCTCGCCCCAGGGGGTGTTCTCCGGCTCCTGCACCACCGGGGCGCCGGCAGCCCGCAGGGCGTCCACGGTGGCGTCCACGGCCTCCACGAACACGAACAGGTCGACGCCGCCCGAGGGCCACTCGGCGGCCTTGTCGTCCCGGCTCACCGCCAGCTCCGCGTCATCGCGGCGCAGCGCGACGAAGTCCGGCTCGCCCTTCGCGGGGTGGCGGTGGCCGGCCCGGAAGCCGAGCCGCTCGTAGAACGCGGCGGTGGCCCCCACCCGGCGGGCGCGCAGCACGGGGAAGGCGCGCCGCACCGGGGCGGGGGCGGCCGGGCGGGCCGGGGTGAGGGGGGCCGAGGAGGGGAGGGCGCTCACGCCGCGGCCCCGGCGTCGCCGTCGGCGGTGCGGTCGGCGAAGACCTTCCACACCGGCAGCCGGGTGCGGCCCTTGGCGTCCAGCTCGGGGCGCCGGCCCGTGCGCTCGAAGAACTTCTCCATGCCGACCGCCACGCCCGCGTACTCCGACAGCTCCAGCGAGGTGATCGTCCAGCCCGCCGCGGTCAGCGTCGCGCGCAGCTCCTCCTCCGGAACCGACAGCGGTGCGGGCATCCCGCCCGGCACGTCGGCGAAGCACAGCACGCTCAGGCGCGCCCCCGGGCGGGTGACCCGGTGCAGGGCCGCCGCGTACAGGGGGCGGGCGGCCGACGGGAGGGTGTGGAAGAGGGCGCTGTCGAGGACGGAGTCGAAGCGGCCCTCGTAGCCCGTCAGGGCGGTCGCGTCGGCGACGGCGAACTCGATGTCGAGGTCGCCCGCCCGGGCGCGGGCCTGCTCGATGGCGGCGGAGGCGGCGTCGACGGCGGTCACCTCGTAGCCGCGGCCGGCCAGGAAGACGGCGTTGTCGCCGGGGCCGCAGCCCACGTCGAGGACCGCGCCCTCGAAGCGGCCCAGGCGCTCCAGCTCCACCACATCCGGCTGGGCCTCGCCGATGTCCCACGGGACGACCTTGATGGCGGCCCCTTCGAGGAGTTCGCCGCCCGTGTAGACGGCGTTGAAGTCGGCGGCGGCGTAGTCATAAGTCTGTTCCGTGGCGCTCACGCGAATCTCCTTGCGGTGAATTCGATCTCGGGGATCCGTAGGGTGCGGGATTCCCGGCAGTATCACCCGCCGACTCCCGTGTCCGAAACGCCGATTGGCGGACCGGCCCGTCCGTCCGAGGAAATTCCTCACTTGGACGGGGTGTCCGAATTCCCTTCGTGGACACGGCCGTTGTGCGTCGGGATGAATGGACCCCAAGCCTCCCCGACGGGTTAAGGAGCCGCAGTGACGACCGCAGTGACAGGCAAGGTCTGGTTCATCACCGGTACGTCCCGGGGCTTCGGCCGGGTCTGGGCCGAGGCCGCTCTCGAGCGGGGCGACCGCGTCGCCGCCACCGCCCGCGACATCGCCTCCCTCGACCCCCTCGCCGAGGCGTACGGGGACGCGGTGCTGCCGCTGGAGCTCGACATCCGGGACCGGGACGCGGCCTTCGCGGCCGTCGCCGCCGCCCACGCCCACTTCGGCCGGCTCGACGTCGTCGTGAACAACGCGGGCTACGGCCTGTTCGGCGCGGTCGAGGACGTCACCGAGGCCCAGGCCCGCGAGCAGCTCGACACCAACCTCTTCGGCACGCTGTGGGTGACCCAGGCCGTCCTGCCGGTCCTGCGGGCCCAGGGCAGCGGCCACATCCTCCAGATGTCCAGCATCGCGGGACTCGCGTCCTGGCCGATGCTCGGCCTCTACCACGCCTCCAAGTGGGCGATCGAGGGCCTGACCGACTCCCTCGCCCAGGAGGTGGGCCGCTTCGGCATCCACGTCACCCTGGTCGAGCCGGGCCCGTACAAGACGGACTGGCGCGGGAGTTCGGCCGTCTGGGCCGAGCCCTCCGAGGCCTACGCCGACTTCGCCAAGGCCCCGTCGGCGGGCTCCGCCCCCGGCGATCCGGCCGCCACGGCCGGCCCGGTGCTGGAGCTGGTCGACCACCCGGACCCGCCGCTGCGGGTGCTGCTCGGGGCGACCGTACTGGACACGATCACCACCGCGTACGAGGAGCGGCTGGCCGGGTGGAAGCAGTGGGACACCCTCGCCCGCGCCGCCCAGGGCGACTGAGCGCCCGAAGCCCCACCCGCACCGAACCCGACCCCCCCTTGAAGGGAACAAGACCGTGCAGAGTGAAGCCGTGAACGGCGTGGCCCCGGGCCGCGAGGAGCTGGTGGCCCGGGCGGCCGCACTGCGCGCGGGCCTGTGGGAGGACGCACCGCGGAGCGACGGAGCGCGGCGGCTGACCGGGCGGAGCATCGACGCGGTCACCGGCGCGGGCCTGATGAGGCTGATGACCCCGCGGCGCCTGGGCGGTTACGAGGCCGACATCCGCACCCTGCTGGAGGTCGCCACCGAGGTGGGCCGCGGCTGTGGCTCCACCGCCTGGATCACCGGCGTGCTGAACGCGGGCAACTTCGTCGCCTCCCTCTTCCCCCGCCAGGTCCAGGACGAGGTGTGGAGCCTGAACCCGGACGCCCGCACCGCCCTGGTGCTCGGCATGCCGGCCCGCGGCATCGAGGCCGCCGACGGCGGGGTGCTGGTCACCGGCGAGTGGGGCTACGTCTCCGGATCGCTGCACGCCGACTGGGTGGGCGTGCTGATCGCCGTACCGGTCCCGGACTCCGACCCGGTCGTCCACTTCGCCCTGATGCGGGCCGACGAGGTCGAGATCAAGGACACCTGGCACTTCGCCGGGATGCGCGGCACCGGCAGCAACACGGTCGTGGCCGCGGGTGTCTTCGTACCCGAACGCCGGCTGCTGCCCTACCTGCCGCTGCTCAACGGCGAGACGGACGGGGTGGTCGACCCCGCGAACCGCTACCGCAACAGCCTGGTCGGGCTCTTCTCCATCGGCCTGCTGGGCTCGCTGCTCGGCGGCGCCACCGCCGCCTTCGACTTCGTCCGCGAGCAGGCCCCCAAGCGGCCCGCCGCCGGGTCCCGCTACCCGAACCAGGCCGAGTCCCCCTCGCTCCAGCTGGACCTGGCCGAGGCCGCCACCAAGATCGAGACGGCGAAGCTGCTGGCCGCCAAGATCGCCGACGCGGCGGACGAGGCCGCGTACGCCGGGGAGTTCGCGGATGTCCTGGTCCGGGCCGCCGCCCGGCAGTACTCCACCCAGGTCGCCCAGCTCTGCCGGGAGGCCGTGGACGTCCTGATGACGGCCTACGGCTCCTCCGCCTTCAACGAGTCCAATCCGCTCCAGCGGATCTGGCGCGACGTGAACGTCGGCAGCCGCCACGCGGGCTTCGGCATGGGCATCCCGCAGCAGCTCTACGGCCGGGCCCTGATCGGCCGCGACCCCCGCGAGATCAGCCTGCTGGTCTGACCTCCCGCTCCCCACCGGAAAGGAACACCATGTCTTTCGAGCAGTCGGCCGACGAGCAGGCGGTCCGCGAGCACAACCGGTCCGTCGTGGAGCGGTACATGAACACCCGCGGCCAGGACCGCCTCCAGCGCCACCTCCTCTTCACCGAGGACGGCGTCGGCGGCCTGTGGACCAACGAGACCGGCGAACCGATCACCATCACCGGGCGCGAGCGCCTCGGCGAGCACGCGGTGTGGTCCCTGCGCTGCTTCCCCGACTGGGCCTGGACCGACGTCGAGATCTTCGCCACCCAGGACCCGAACCGCTTCTGGGTCGAATGCCGGGGCGAAGGAAAGATCGTTTATCCCGGATATCCCGTCGGTCACTACACCAATCACTTCATCCACTCCTTCCTCTTCGAGGACGGAAAGATCAAGCAGCAGCGCGAGTTCATGAACCCCTGCCAGCAGTTCCGCGCCCTCGGGATCGACGTCCCGCAGGTACGGCGCGAAGGAATCCCCACGTAATAAGGAGATGCCCGATGCCCGGCCTGCCCCCCGTCGAGTCCTATCCGCTGCCCACCGCCGCGGAACTGCCCGCCAACACCGTCTCCTGGACCCCTGACCCCGGCCGGGCCGTGCTGCTCGTCCACGACATGCAGCGCTACTTCCTCGCCGCCCTGCCCGACCCGCTGCGCGCGGACCTCGTGCACCACGCCTCCCAGCTCCGCAAGCGCGCCGCCGCCCTCGGCGTCCCCGTCGCCTACACGGCGCAGCCCGGCCGGATGACCGACGAACAGCGCGGCCTGCTCAAGGACTTCTGGGGGCCGGGCATGCGGACCGGGGACGCGGACCGCGAGGTGGTCGCCGAGCTGGCGCCCGACGCCGAGGACTGGGTCTTCACCAAGTGGCGCTACAGCGCCTTCTTCCGCTCGGGCCTGCTGGAGCGGATGCGGGCGGAGGGCCGCGACCAGCTCGTCCTGTGCGGGGTCTACGCACACATCGGAGTGCTCGCCACCGCCATGGACGCCTTCAGCCACGACATCCAGCCCTTCCTCGCCGCCGACGCCGTCGGCGACTTCTCCGCCGCCCACCACGCCTCGGCCCTGGAGTACGTCGCCCAGCGCTGCGGCCGGGTCATACCGTCCGGGGAGGTCTTCGCATGAACAGAGACCTCCTCGCCCGGATCCTGGCCGGAGACGTCGCCGACTTCGCCCTGCTGTACCGGCCCGAGCTCGCCCACGGCGCCGTCGAGGTGCTCGCCGGCCCCGTGCACACCCCGGACGCGCTGGCCGACGTACCGCTCGACGGCGACCAGGTGCTCGTGGTCGTCCCCTACCGGCAGCTCACCGAGCGCGGGTTCGCCGCCCCCGACGACGGGGCGCCGCTGCTCGCCATGACCGTCACCGAACGCGAGACGGTCCCGCTCGCCTCGCTGCCCGACCGGATCGCGGACCAGTCGGTGCGGCTGACCGGCGGCGGCTTCGACGTGGACGACGCGCAGTACGCGGCGACCGTCCGGCGGATCATCGCCGACGAGATCGGCGCCGGCGCCGGCTCCAACTTCGTCATCAAGCGCACCTACACCGCCGCCATCGGGGACTACACCCCCCGACGGACCGCGCCCGCCCTCTTCCGGCGGCTGCTGGAGCGCGAACAGGGCGCCTACTGGACCTTCGCCATCCACACCGGCGGCAGGACCTTCGTCGGCGCCACCCCCGAACGGCACGTCTCCCTCGCCGACGGCACCGCCGTCATGAACCCCATCAGCGGCACCTACCGCTACCCGCCCACCGGCCCCACCCTCGACGGGGTCACCCGCTTCCTCGCCGACCGCAAGGAAGCCGACGAGCTGTACATGGTGGTCGACGAGGAACTGAAGATGATGGCCCGGATCTGCGCCTCCGGCGGCCGCGTCACCGGGCCCCACCTCAAGGAGATGGCCCGCCTCGCGCACACCGAGTACTTCATCGAGGGCACCACGGACCGCGACGTGCGGGAGATCCTGCACGAGACGATGTTCGCGCCGACCGTCACCGGCAGCCCCCTGGAGAGCGCGGCCCGGGTCATCCGGCGCCACGAACCCGAGGGCCGCGGCTACTACGGCGGGATCGCCGCCCTCATCGGCCGCGACCCCGCGGGCGGGCGCACCCTGGACTCCGCCATCCTGATCCGCACCGCCGAGATCGGCGCGGACGGCAGGATGCGGATCGGCGTCGGCGCCACCCTCGTGCGCCACTCCGACCCCGAGTCGGAGGTCGCCGAGACCCGCGCCAAGGCCGCCGGGCTGCTCAGCGCCCTGGAATGCGACACCGCGGTGCGCTTCGCCGCGCACCCGCAGGTACGGGCCGCCCTGGAGGCCCGCAACACCGGGATCGCCTCGTTCTGGCTGCGCGGCTGCGCCGAGCGCGGGGACCGCGGCGCGTGGGAGCCCCGGCTGGCCGGGCTGCGCGCGCTGGTCGTCGACGCGGAGGACACCTTCACCGCGATGATCGGCCAGCAGCTCGCCTCCCTCGGCCTGGAGGTCAGCGTCCGCCGCTTCGACGAGCCGTACGACCCCGACGCCCACGACCTGGTGGTCCTCGGCCCCGGCCCGGGCGACCCGCGCGACGCGGCCGACCCCCGGATCGTGCACCTGGACGCCCTGGCCGGACAGCTCCTGGAGCAGCGGCGCCCGTTCATCGCGGTCTGCCTCAGCCACCAGGTGCTCAGCCTGCGCCTGGGCCTCGGCCTGGTCCGCCGCGCCACCCCCAACCAGGGCGTGCAGCGCGAGATCGACCTCTTCGGGACCGCGGAGCGGGTGGGCTTCTACAACACGTACGCCGCGCACAGCACCGAGGACAAGATCGACGCGGGGGACCTCGGCATCGTCGAGGTCAGCCGCGACCCGCACACCCGCGAGGTGCACGCCCTGCGCGGAGCGCACTTCGCGTCCATGCAGTTCCACGCCGAGTCCGTGCTCACCGTCGACGGCCCCCGGATCCTCGGGCAGGCCCTGCTGCGGGCCCTGGGGTCGCTGGAGGTGGCGGCCCGATGAGGGTGGACATCGCCTGGTGGGAGCTGGCCGGGACCGGAGCGAGCATCGACGCGCTGCGCGAGCACCTGCGCGAGGAGGCGGTGGACGCCTGGGTCGACGTACCCGGACTCGTCCTCAAGCTGTGGATCGCCGACCGGCCCGGCAACCGGTGGGGGGCCGTGATGCTCTGGACCGAGCGTCCCCCCACCGACACCCTGCCTGCCAACCGAGCCGCCGAGCTGATCGGCGGGCCGCCCACGCACCGGTCCCGGTTCGAGGTCGAAGCCGCGGTGGAGGGCGTACACCCCCTCGTCACCCTCCACGGGCTCGGCGCCGCGTTCGCCGACGCCACCTCACTCAGTCAGGGAGCGCTACCCCATGCATGACTACATGGTCGTGGATGCCTTCGCGCGCAACCCGCTCGAAGGCAACCCCGTGGCCGTCTTCTTCGGCAGCGAGGACCTCACCGCCGACCGGATGCAGGCCATCGCGCGGGAGATGAACCTCTCCGAGGTCACCTTCGTCCTGCCGCCCGACGCGGACGAGGCGGACGCGAAGATCCGGATCTTCACCCCGGTCAACGAACTGCCCTTCGCGGGCCACCCCATGCTCGGCACCGCCGTCGCCCTGGGGCTGTCCCGCAAGGCGCTCGGGGTCGGCCGCAAGGAGGAGCGGCTGCGGCTGGAGACCGGCATGGGAGTGATCCCCTTCGACGTCGGCATGGACAACGGGGACGGCTCGGTCATCGTCCAGATGCGCCAGCCGCACCCGAGCTGGGAACCGTACGAGCACGCGGAGGAACTGCTGGCGGCCCTGGGGGTCGACACGTCCATCGCCCCGGTGGAGATCTACCACAACGGCCCGCGGCACGTGTTCGTCGGCCTGGAGAGCGTCGAGGCGCTGTCCGCCGTGGAGCCCGACCACCGGGCGCTGTCCCGCTTCCCCGACATGGCGGCGAACTGCTTCGCCGGCGCGGGGGAGGAGTGGCGCACCCGGATGTTCTCCCCGGCCTACGGGGTGGTGGAGGACGCGGCGACCGGATCGGCCGCGGGACCCCTGGCCATCCACCTGGCCCGGCACGGGCTGGCCCCGTACGGACAGCGCATCAAGATCACTCAGGGAGTGGAGATGGGCCGCCCGTCCCGCATGTGCGCCACCGCGCACGGCCAGGCGGACCGGGTCAACGGGGTGCGGGTGGGCGGCTACGGCACGGTCATCGCCCGCGGAACCATCTACGTCTAAGGGAGCAGCAGCGGCCATGACCACGACGACGACCACGACAGCGACCACGGCAGCGGCGGCGCCCGGCACGCCGGCCACCACGACCGCGGCGGCGCGGGCGGCGGCGCTCGACACCAGCAAGTACGAGTCCCTGACCGGCGCCACCGACCTCCCCTTCCCCGAGTACGACGCCCCGCCCGCCGAACCCCTCGCGCTGGCCCGGCAGTGGATCGCGGACGCCGTCCGGCGCGGGGTCCGCGAGCCCCGCTCGCTGGCCCTGGCCACCGCCACCCGGATGGGCCACGCCTCCAACCGGATCGTCACCATCGCCCGGGAGACCGAGCGCGGCTTCGTCTTCACCACCCACAGCACCAGCCGCAAGGGCCGCGAACTGGCCGACAACCGCTGGGCGTCCGGCGTCCTGTACTGGCGCGAGAGCGGCCGCCAGCTCATCCTGTCCGGCCCGGTCACCGCGCTGTCGGCGGCCGCATCGGACGAGCTGTGGGCCGCGCGCCCCACCCCCCTGCACTCGATGACCACCGTCTCCCACCAGAGCGACCCCGCCACCGACCTGGAGGAGCTCCGCCGGCAGGCGCTGGGCCTCGCCGAGGGCGGCCAGCCGCTGCCCCGCCCCGAGCGGTTCACCGGCTACCTGCTGGAGCCCGCCGAGGTCGAGTTCTGGAACGCCGCCTCCGACCGGCTGCACCGCCGGCTCTCCTACACCCGCCTCGGCTGCGACTGGCACACGAGCCGCCTCCAGCCGTGACCACCCCCGCCCCACGAGACCCGACCCGACCGGAAAGGACGGACGGCGCGATGGAACCTTCCACGCTCACCGGCACCATGGCCCGCGTACCCGGCCCGGTGACGGTGGTGACCACGATCGACGGGGACGGCAAACGCTGGGGATTCACCGCCAGTTCGTTCAGCTCCGTCTCCCTCGACCCGCCGCTCGTCTCCGTCTGCCTGGACAAGGGCGCCAGTACCCACGCCGCGTTCGCCACCGCCCGGAACTTCCTGATCAACGTCCTCACCGAGGAACAGCACGCGGTGGCCCGGCGCTTCGCCACCTCCGGGATCGACCGGTTCGCCGCCGGGGACATGCAGACCTGCGAGCTGGGACTGCCCGGCCTGCGCACGGCCGGCGTCCGGGTCGCCTGCTCCATGCACTCGGCCGTCGACGCGGGCGACCACACCATCCTCCTCGGCTTCGTCGAGGAGGCGTACACGAGCGACCGCACCCCCCTCGTCTACTACAACCGCGCCTTCGCCCGGCCCGCCCCCAACGCGTCCCGGGCCGACCAGGACTTCAGCGCCTGCCACATCGCCGACTGGTGACCCTTCGAGCCGAGGAGCCGTACGCCGTGACCACCGCAGCGCCCACCACCGCACCCGCCGCAGCGCCCACCGACCAGAGCCTCGCCGTGAACGTCGCGGTCATCTACTACTCGGCCACCGGGCACGTCACCGACATCGCCCGGGAGATCGCCGAGACCGCCGAGAAGGCGGGCGCCGAGGTCCGGCTGCGCAAGGTCGCCGAACTCGCCCCGCAGTCGGCGATCGACGCCAACCCGGTCTGGGCCCGGCACGCCGCCGAGACCGCGACCGTCCCGGTGGCCACCCCCGACGACCTGCTGTGGGCCGACGCGGTCCTCTTCGGCTCGCCCACCCGCTTCGGCAACGTCTCCGCCCAGCTCAAGCAGTTCCTCGACTCGCTGGGCCCGGCCTGGAGCCAGGGCCTGCTCGCCGACAAGGTCTACGGCGGCTTCACCTCCACCGCCAGCGAGCACGGCGGCCAGGAGTCCACGCTGCTCGCCCTGACCGCCTCCTTCCACCACTTCGGCGGCATCGTCGTCGCCCCCGGCTACACGCACCCCGACAAGTTCACCGACGGCAACCCCTACGGCACGGCCCACTGGTCCGGCGGCAAGGGCGCCCGGCCCGTCGACGACACCACCCGCAACGCCGCCCGCGCCCAGGCCGAACGCGTCGTCCGCTTCGCCCGCGCCGTGAAGAACGCCTGACCGGCCGAACCCACACCGCCCGCCCGCACCCCGGAGCCCGGAGCCCGCCATGACCATCGCCACCATCGGCCCGCCGCACACCGAGCGCGCCACCGACTACCGCTCGCTCACCGACCTCCTCGCCGGGTCCGTCGCGCGCTTCCCGGAGCACACCGCGATATCGGCCGGCGGGATCTCGTACACCTACCGCCTCCTCGACGGCTGGACGAACGCCATCGCCGCCCTGCTGGTGCGCAGCGGCGTGGGCAGCGGGGACCGGGTGGCGCTGCGGCTGCCGCCGGGGGCCACGGCCATCGCCGCGATGATCGGCGTGATGAAGGCGGGCGCCGCCTACGTGCCGCTCGACGTGCGCAACCCGCCCGCCCGCAACGAGTTCATCGTCTCCGACAGCGCGGTGGCCGCCTTCCTCGGCGACCCGGACGGCTGCCCCACCGGCGCCGTCCCCGTCCTCGCCGAGGAGACCCTCGCGGCCCTGCTGGACGGGCCGGTCACCGCCCCGCCCGCCGGACCCGGCCCGGACCCGCGCGACATCGCCTACATCATCTACACCTCCGGCACCACGGGCCGCCCCAAGGGGGTGCTGGTCCCGCACGGCGCCGCCGCCGTCCTGCTGGCCGGCGCCGACGGGCCGTTCGCCTTCGACGAGCGCGACAGCTGGCTGCTGTTCCACTCCATCTCCTTCGACTTCTCCGTCTGGGAGATCTGGGGCCCCCTGTCCACCGGCGCCCGCGTCGTCGTCCTGCCCGCCGGGACCGCCCGCTCGCCCGAGGCCACCCTGCGCTTCATCGAGCAGGAGGGCATCACCGTCCTGAACCAGACCCCGACCGCCTTCGGCGCGCTCAGCACCATCGCGCTGCGCGAGGACACGGCGCTGCCCGCCCTGCGCTACGTCATCTTCGGCGGGGAGAAGCTGACCCCCGAGACGGTCCGCCCCTGGTCCAAGCGGTTCGGCCTCTCCCAGCCGGCGCTGGTCAACATGTACGGCGTCACCGAGGCCGCCGTCCTCAGCACCTACCACCCGGTGACCGAGGAGGACCTGGACCGCGACGACCTGCCCGTCGGCATCCTGCTCTCCGGCAGCGCCCGCGTGGTCACCGACGACGGCCGCGACGCCGCCCCCGGCGAGGAGGGCGAGCTGTGGCTCGCCGGGCCCCAGGTCACCGACGGCTACCTCGGGCGCCCCGAGCTGACCGCCGAACGCTTCCCCACCGTCGACGGCGTCCGCTACTACCGCAGCGGCGACCTCGTCAGCCGCCGCCACGACGACCGCTTCGTCTACCGCGGCCGCGCCGACCTCCAGGTCAAGCTGCGCGGCCACCGCATCGAACTCAGCGACATCGAACTCGCCGTGCAGGCCCACCCGGCCATCGCCGACGCCGTCGTCTGGGTGCACGCCTTCAAGCCCGGCGACGACCGGCTCGCCTGCGCCTACATCGTCGCCGAGGGCGCCGAGGACCCCCGCCCCCGCACCCTGCGCGGGCACGTCCGCGACCTGCTGCCGTCGTACATGCACCCGTCCGTCTACCAGGCGCTGCCGCTGGCCTACCTGCCGCGCACCGTCAACGGAAAGGTCAACCGGGCCGAGGTGGCCCGCATCTGGGAAGAGCAGAGGAGCCAGTCCGCATGAGCATCCCCCAGCACCACACGACCGCGGCCGCACTGCCCGCGGAGGTCCGCGAGGCCACCCGCGCCTGGGTCGCCGAGCTGCTCGAAGAGCCCGACGTCACCTTGGAGGACACCTTCCTGGAGCTGGGCGGCCACTCCGCCCTCGCCCTCCAGCTCGGCCGGTACGCCCACGAGCGCTTCGGCAACGAATACGACCTGCTGGTCCTCTTCGAGCGCTCGCTCGGCGAGGCCGCCGACGAGCTGACCGAGCGGATCGCCCGGATCACCGCGGCCGACGCGGAAGCCGCCTGAGGCCGCCGTGGTCGACATCGGAATCGTCTCCTTCGGCTACGCGTTCGGCGAGGACCAGAGCGTCGCCGGCGCCGCCGCCGACTACGTCAGCGACCCCGAGCGGGTCGTGAAGTGGGGGTACCACACATTCCACCGCGCCCCCGACGGAGTCACCGGCACCGACCTCTCGCGCAGCGCCGCCGAACAGGCCCTGTCCCGCGCCGGGATCACCGCCGACGCCCTCGACCTGGTCGTCGTCGCGATCACCGACATGCCCGAGTACTCCTACTGGGACAGCGCCTCCGCGCTCGCCCGGGAGCTCAAGATCGGCCGCACCCAGACCCTGCTCCTCCAGGAGGGCTGCGGCTCCGGGGTCAACGGCCTCTTCTACGTCGCCTCCACCCTCGCCCTGCAACCGGAGGCCGAATACGCGCTGTTCGTCGTCGTCAACCGGGTCAGCGAATTCCACCGCAACCGGATGAACGTCATCAACACCGTGCTGTCCGACGCCGCCGTCGCCGTCGTCGTCCGGCGCGGCCACGGCTCCAACAAGTGGCTCGCCAGCGAGCAGTTCACCGACCCCGAGTACAGCGACCTGCTGCGCCTGGACTTCGGCGGCGCGGTCACCCCGCTGCCCCCGGCCGGCTGGACCAGCGCCGACGCCCCCTCCGCCTACGACCAGGTGCGCGAGCAGTTCGGCGGCAACCCCGCCGCGCTGCGCACCTTCATCGGCGAGCGCTACACCCGCCTGGTCGAGGTCGTCGAGGGCGCCTGCCGCCGGGCCGGGGTCGCGCGCACCGACATCGACCACGTCATCTACCTCAACGACGTCCCCTCCAGCATCGCGGCCGTGGCCGGACCGCTCGGCATCCCGCTGGAACGCACCAACGCCGCCATCGCCCCCGGCCACGGCCACATGGGCGGCGCCGACCAGCTGATCTCGCTCGGCCTCCAGGTGGAGAGCGGCGAACTGAACCCCGGCGACCTGGTGGCCCTGTGCGGGATCTCCACCGGCCGCTGGTGCGCCACCTTGATCCGCGTCTAGCCCGTGACGTGAGCAGCACGCCCGGTCACCCGGGCCACCAGACCAGCGCGTACGCCGGCGGGGCCGTCCATTCCCCCGTGCCGGGCCCCGTCGGCGTACCCGCTGCCCCGCCCGAAGGAGACCACCGTGCCCTCGCCCGCCCACCCCATCCTGGACCTTCCGTACGACGTGCAGCCCGATCCGGACGAGTTCCTGCGGGCCGCGATGGAGTGGCACTTCCATCCGGAGACCGGATCGCCGTTCTGGCTGCGGCGGGCCGAGACCCTCGACTTCGATCCCCGCACCGACATCAAGTCCCACGCGGACCTGCGGCTCTTCCCCAACGTCACCGGCGAGCTGCGCCACGTACGCGCCGAGGACCTCATCCCGCGCGGCTACGGCTCCGCACCCGACGTCGTCGGCGTCTTCGAGAGCGGCGGCACCACCGGCGCCCCCAAGCGGGTCGTCCTGACCCGCGACTGGCTGGAGCGCATGGTGGCGTGGTCCAACGCCAACATCGACGCCCACGGCTTCCCCCGCGGCGCGAACTGGCTCGGCCTGGTCCCCACCGGCCCGCACATCGTCGGCGAGTTCTTCCACCGCTCCGCCACCACCCACGGCGCCCGCGGCTTCACCATCGACCTCGACCCCCGCTGGGTGAAGAAGCTCATCGCCCAGGGCCGCGGCGCCGACGCGGGCGCCTACGCCCTGCACCTGCTGGAACAGGCCGAGTTCGTGCTCCGCTCCCAGGACATCGGCGTCCTCACCATCACCCCGTCCGTCCTGGAACGCCTGGCCGGGCGCGAGGACCTCGTCGAGCTGGTCAACCACAAGGTGAAGGCGATCCGCTGGGGCGGCACCCAGCTCGACCCCGACTCCCGCCACCTCTACAAGACGGAGATCTTCCCCGACGTCGCGTTCTGCGGGAACTACGGCAGCACGATGATCCTCGGCTTCGCGGGCGAGCGGGCGGGCCTGCCCGACGACGAACCCTGCGTCTTCGACCCGCTCAGCCCCTACGTCACCTTCTCCGTGGTCGACCCCGCCACCCGCGAACCGGTGCCCTACGGCGAGCGCGGCCAGGTCCTGGTCAGCCACGTCAGCAAGGGCTTCCTGCTCCCCAACAACCTCGAGCGCGACCTCGCCACCCGGCTCCCCGCCAACGGCGCCCTCGTCGGGGACGCCGTCGCCGACATCGCCCCCGTCGCCACCTTCGAGGACGAGCCCGTCATCGAGGGGGTGTACTAGTGAGCACCGTCCCCCGGCTCGACGCCCTCGGCCCGCGCGGCGCCTTCCGCGCCCGCAAGCGGCTCACCGTCACCGACGTCAGCGGCGCCCCCGCCGCCGAACTCAGCCTGGTCCCCGCCCTGTTCGTCGACCGCGCCGCCAAAGCCCTGCACCGGGCCCGGCCGATGGACGCCGACGCGCGCATCGCCGCCATACTGCGCGCGGCCCGCCTCTTCGCCACCGCCGAACTCGACGGCCGCTCCATCGCCGCCCACGAACGCGCCGTCAGCCGGGTCGGCGGCGTCCCCCTCGCCGTCGTACGGGCCACCACCGCCACCCTCGCCGCCCGCCTCACCCGCGTCCACGACAGCCTCGCCCAGGCCCGCCCGGCCGGCGCCGCCGAGGACTGGCGCTCCCCGCTCACCCGCACCGGCCGCGCCGTGTGGACCCGCCGCGGCGAGACCTTCGCGGTCATCGCCGCCGGGAACCACCCCGGCACCCACAGCCTGTGGCCCGAGGCCCTGGCGCTGGGCTACCGGGTCGCCGTCCGCCCCTCCCGCCGCGAACCCTTCACCCCGCACCGGCTGGTCACCGCCCTGCGCGCCGCCGGATTCGGCGACGACCAGATCGCCCTGCTGCCCACCGAACACGCCGAGGCCGACACCCTCGTACGGGCCGTGGACCGCTCCCTCGTCTACGGCGGCGAGGACGTCATCCGCAAGTACGCCGGGGACCCCGCCGTCCACCTCCAGGGCCCCGGCCGCAGCAAGATCCTGATCACCGCCGACACCGACTGGCGCGATCACCTCGACACCGTCGTCGCCTCCGTCGCCGGACACGGCGGCACCGGCTGCGTGAACACCACCACCGTCCTGGTCGAAGGCCCCGAAGCCGCCACCGCCCTCGCGGAACAGCTCGCCGAACGCCTCGCCGTGCTCCCCGCCCTGCCCCCCGAGGACGACAAGGCCGTCCTGCCCGTCCAGTCCCTCGAGGGCGCCCTCGCCATCGAGCGCTACCTGCTCTCCCACACCGAGGGCACCCGGGCCTGGCTCGGCGGCGACGGCATCGCCGAGGAACTGGGCGACGGCAGCGCCGCCCTGCGCCCCGCCGTGCACCAGCTGGACCGCGCCGACGCCCCCCAAGCGGGCATCGAACTCCCCTTCCCCTGCGTGTGGGTGGCCCCCTGGACGCCCGCCGACGGCATCGGGCCGCTGCGCGGCAGCCTCGTCGTCACCGCCCTCACCCACGACGAACACCTCCTCGACGACCTGATCGCGGAACCCACCATCGGCAACGTCCACGCCGGCGACCACCCCACGTACTGGATGGGCCCCGGGCTCCCGCACGACGGCTACCTCGCCGAATTCCTCATGCGCAGCAAGACCGTCATCCGCGACTGAAAGGAGCGGCCATGTGTACCAGGTGCGGACTCTCCGACGTCGGCTGGAACATCCCCTCCGCGTGATCCGCGGCCCGAACAGAAGGATCAGCCATGCAGCACAGCCACGCCCAGATCTGCATTGTCGGGGCAGGCCCCCGGGGCTTGTCCGTCCTCGAACGCCTCTGCGCGCAGGAGCGCAAGTCCCCGGCGCACGACGCCCTGACCGTCCATGTCGTCGACCCGGCCCCGCCGGGCGCCGGGAACGTGTGGCGCACGGCCCAGCCCCGCCACCTGCTCATGAACACCGTCGCCTCGCAGATCACCCTGTTCACCGACGACAGCGTCCGCATCGAAGGCCCCATCGAGGAAGGCCCCAGCCTCTACGCCTGGGCCCGCCGCCTGGACCCCTCCGACCCAGGGCACGAGGAGCGCTACGGCGCCCAGACCCTCGCCGAAGCCCGCGAGCTGGGCCCCGACACCTACCCCACCCGCGCCTTCTACGGCCACTACCTCCAGTGGGCTTTCGAAGAGGCCCTCGACGCGGCCCCCGCCCACATGGACATCCAGGTCCACCGCACCCGCGCCGTCGCCCTGCACGACTCCGCCGGACCGGGCGGCGCCCAGTGCGTCGAACTCGCCGACGGGGCCCGCCTGTCGGGCCTGTCCGCCGTCATCCTGGCCCAGGGCCACCTGCCCGCCAAGCTCACGCCCGAGGAGCAGCGGCTCTCCGACTTCGCCGCCGAGTACGGGCTCTCGTACACCGGCCCCGCCAACCCGGCCGACACCGACCTGACCGCGATGACCCCCGGCCGGCCCGTCCTGATGCGCGGCCTCGGCCTCAACTTCTTCGACTACATGGCGCTGTTCACCCTCGGCCGCGGCGGCTTCTTCGAGCGCAGAGCGGACGGCCGCCTCGTCTACCGCCCCTCCGGCCTGGAGCCCAAGATGTACGCCGGCTCCCGCCGGGGCATCCCCTACCAGGCGCGCGGCGAGAACGAGAAGGGCCCCGACGGCCGCTACGCGCCCCGCCTCCTCACCGTCGCCCGCGTCGACGCGATGCGCGCCGCCGCCAAGGACGGCGACTGGATCCACTTCGGCATCCACATCTGGCCGCTGATCCAGAAGGAGGTGCAGAGCGTCTACTACGAGCGCCTCCTCGCGGCCCGCGGCGAGGACCCCGCCGCCGTCGCCTCCTTCACCGACCGCTACCTCGCCGCCCCCGACGAGGACGCCGAGGACCTCCTGTTACTCGAAGCGGGCGTCGAGGAGGGCCAGCGCTGGAACTGGGAGTCCCTCTCCCGCCCCTACGGCGACCTGCGCTTCACCGGCCGCGACGACTTCCGCCGCTGGATGCTCGCCTACCTGCTGCGCGACGCCCACGAAGCGCGCGCGGGCAATGTCAGCGGCCCCCTCAAGGCGGCCCTCGACGTGCTGCGCGACCTGCGCAACGAGATCCGGATCGCCGTCGACCACGGCGGGCTCGAAGCGGGCTCGCACCGCGATGACCTCGAAGGCTGGTACACCCCGCTCAACGCCTTCCTCTCCATCGGACCGCCCGTCTCCCGCATCGACGAGCTGATCGCGCTGGCCTCCGCGGGCATCGTCGAATTCACCGGCCCCGGCCTGCGCGTCACCGTCGACGCCGACGGCCCGGACGGACCCGCCTTCGTGGCCTCGGCCTCCGGCGTCGACGCCCCCGACATCCGGACGACCGCCCTCATCGAGGCCCGCCTGCCCCACCCCGACCTGCGCCGGACCACGGACGCGCTGCTGGTCCAGCTGCTGGAGAGCGGCCAGTGCCGCCCGTACAAGATCCTCGGCGCCTGCGGCATCGAGTACGAGACCGGGGGCCTCGCCGTCTCCGAGCGCCCCTACCGCCTCATCGACGCCGAGGGCCGCGAACACCCGCGCCGCTTCGCCTACGGGGTGCCCACCGAATCCGTCCACTGGGTCACCGCCGCGGGCATCCGCCCCGGGGTCGGCTCGGTCACCCTGGAGGACTCCGACGCCATCGCCCACGCGGCGCTGGCCCTGCCCGCGGTCACCCAGCCCCTGGCGAACGCCTCCGGAGGCCCGGGTCCGGAGGCCCGGCCGTGACCGCGCCCGACCCGGGCTCCGCCGCCGGGGCCGACGCCGACGTGGGGCCGGAGATCGACGTGGGGCTGCTCTCCCCGGCGCGCGCCGGGACCCCCGCCGAGACCACGACCTCGGACACTGCCTGGCTCCAGGCCATGCTGGACGCCGAAGCCGCCCTCGCCCGCGCACAGGCCCGCCTCGGCACGGTCCCCCCGGACGCCGCCGAGGCGATCACGGCCGCCGCGCGCGCCGAACGCTTCGACGCGCGGGCCCTGGCCCTCGCCGCCCGCGAGACCGCCAACCCCGTCGTCGGCCTGGTCGCCGCCCTCACCGCCCGGCTGGCCGGTGAGCCCGCCGCCGAATACGTCCACCGCGGCTCCACCAGCCAGGACATCCTCGACACCGCCATGATGCTGGTCGCCGCCCGCACCCTGGGCCCGCTGCGCGCCGACCTGCTGCGCGCCGCCGACGCCCTGGCCCGCCTCGCCGCGGCCCACCGCGACACCGTGATCGCGGGCCGCACCCTGGCCCTGCACGCCGTGCCCACCACCTTCGGGCTCAAGGCCGCGGGCTGGCGGCACGGGCTGCTCGACTCCGTACAGCGCATCGACCGGCTGCTCGACGGCGGGCTGCCGGTCTCCCTCGGCGGCGCCGCCGGAACCCTCGGCGGCTACCTGGAGTACGCCCGTATCGCCGCCGGGAACACCGGGGGCGAGCCCGGGACCGGCCCCGACCGCGACCCCGACGCGTTCCACGACCGGCTCGCGGCCGCCTTCGCCGCCGAGACCGGCCTCGCCGCGCCCCTGCTGCCCTGGCACGCCCTGCGCACCCCGGTGGCCGATCTGGGCGCCGTACTCGCCCACACCACCGGCACCCTCGGCAAGTTCGCCGCCGACGTCCTGCTGCTCGCCCGCACCGAGACCGCCGAGGCCGCCGAACCCGCCCCGGCGGGCCGCGGCGCCTCCTCCGCCATGCCCCACAAGCGCAACCCCGTCCTGGCCACCCTGATCCGCTCGGCCGCCCTCACCGTCCCCGCCCTGGCCTCCGTACTCGCCCAGGCACTCGTCACCGAGGAGGAACGCTCCGCCGGTGTCTGGCACAGCGAATGGCACGCCCTGCGCGAATGCCTGCGGCTGGCCGGCGGGGCCGCCCACACCGCCGTCGAACTCGCCGAAGGACTCGAACCCGATCCCGCCCGGATGCGCGCCAACCTCGCCCTGACCGGCAGCGGCATCGTCACCGAGCGGATCGCCGCCGTCCTCGCCCCGCACCTGGGCAAGGCGGCGGCCCGCCGACTGCTCACCGAAGCCTCGGCCACCGCCCGCACCACCGGCACACCCGTGTCGGAGGTCCTCTCCCGGAACCTGCCCGGCCTCACCCACCTCACCCCGGAGCACCTGCGCGACCTGCTGGAACCCGCCCAATACACCGGGGTGGCCGGTCCGCTGACCGACCGGGCCCTGAAGCGAGGAGCGAGTACACGATGATCACTGCCCCCAGCGGGACCCTCCATTCGGCTCAGCAGCCGGACTGGCCCGACCCGCAGATCCTCTCCACCGTCACCGACCGGCTCGCCGGGCTGCCGGCCCTCGTGCCGCTCTCCGAAGCCGACGCCCTGCGCGAGCGGCTGGCCGCCGCCGCCCGCGGGGAGGCGCTCCTGCTCCAGGGCGGCCACTGCGCCGAGGAGTTCGGCCCCCGCGCGCTCGGCGAGGCCGAGAGCACGGTCACCACCCTGCGCCAGATGGCGGAGATCATCTCCTACGGCGCCGCCGTGCCCGTCGTACCGCTCGGCCGGATGGCCGGCCAGTACGCCAAGCCGCGCTCCAGCCCCACCGAGACCCGCGGCGGCGTCGAACTCCCCGCCTACCGCGGGGACTCCGTCAACGGCCTCGGCTTCACCGCCGCCGACCGCGCCCCCGACCCCTGGCGGATGGAGACCGCCTACCGCACCGCCGCCCGCACCCTGGAACGCATCCGGCTGCTCCCGGGCGCCGACGACGACCTCACCGGACCCGACGGCCTCGCCGACGGCCCCGCCGGGGCGCCCTTCCACGTCAGCCACGAAGCCCTGCTCCTGGACTACGAGACGCCGCTCGTGCGCACCGACCCCGCGACCGGCCGCCGCTACGCGAGCTCCGGGCACCTCGTGTGGATCGGCGAACGCACCCGCCGGCTCGACGGCGGGCACGTCGCCTTCGCGGCCTCCGTCGCCAACCCCATCGGCGTCAAGATCGGCCCGACGGCGACCGCCGACGAACTCCTCGCCCTCACCGAGATCATCGACCCCGACCGCGAGCCCGGCCGCCTCACCTTCATCACCCGCATGGGCGCCGACCGGATCCACGCCGTGCTGCCCGCGCTGGTCGAGAAGGTCAGCGCGTCCGGCGCGAACGTGCTGTGGGTCTGCGACCCGATGCACGGCAACACCCAGGTCGCCCCCGGCGGCCTCAAGACCCGCAGCCTCGGCGACATCACCGCCGAGATCCGGGCGTTCGTCGAGATCCACCGCTCGCTCGGCACCCACCCGGGCGGCCTGCACCTGGAACTCACCGGCAGCCACGTCACCGAATGCGTCGGCGGCACGGACCCGGTGACCCTCGACGACCTCGACCGCAACTACACCACCGCCTGCGACCCGCGGCTCAACCGCGGCCAGGCACTCGACATGGCCTTCCTGGCCGCCGACCTGTGGAGGCCCGCGCGATGAGCACCGCCCCTGTGACCGAGACCGCGACCGAGACCCTGCCGCCGCTGTCGGGGAGACCCGCGGCCTTCCTGCTCACCGGCTCCTTCCTGGCCATCTGCCGGGCCCCGCGCTACCTCACCGAACTGTCCGCGCGCGGGCTGAAGATCCTCGTCATCACCCCGTCCGTGTGGCGGGAGCAGGCGCTGGCCGGTCTGAGCGAGCCCGGCCACCCCGCCGCCGACATCGCCGACATCGCCTTCGTGGACGGCTCCGTCGACCGCGAGGGCTCCTTCACCCCCGGGGTCATCGCCGCCGTCCGCGGCTGGGAGTCCTCGTACGAGATCGTCGGCGCCTACGCCGCGGGCGAGACCCTCGTCGAGCCCACCGGCCTGATCGCCGACGCCCTCAAGCTGCCCGGACCGGGCCTGCGCGCCACCCGGGTCTGCCGCAGCAAGTACCTCCAGCGGCTCCACCTGGGCGAGTTCAACCCGGCGTCGGTGGTCCTGCCGCCCGGCGCCCGGGAAGGCTTCGACCCCTCGTCGCTGCCTTTCCCCGTCGTGGTCAAGCCCGCCACCCGGCACTCCAGCTCGGGCGTCGCGACCGCCTGCGACGCGGCGCAGCTCACCGAACTGCTCGCCGGATACCCCGAACACGAGACGATCCTGGTCGAGGAGAAGGTCCCCGGCCAGGAGTTCTCCGTCGAGGCCCTGATCCAGCACGGCAAGATCATCTTCGAGTCGGTCACCGTCAAGGAGACCACCGACTCCCACGCCGACACCTTCGTCGAGCTGTCCCACACCGTCTCCGGCGCCGTCGGCCTGGAACGCAAGACCCTCCTCGCCGCCAACCGCTGCACCATGAAGCTGCTGGACTTCAAGGACGGCATGACCCACTCCGAGTGGCGCCTCGACGCGGACGGCCACCCCCGGCTGATGGAGGTCGCCGCCCGCACCCCCGGCGACGGCCTGACCGTCCTCTACCACCTGGCCACCGGCCGCCCGCTGGAGCCGGAGATCATCAAGATCGCCCTCGGCGAGCCCGCCGAATACCCCAAGCCCGTCCGCCACGCCCGCCAGGTCTACCTCGAACACGACCCCGGCGTCCTCGACGAGATCAGCGTCGACTGGCCCGGCATCAGCGTCGAATGGGCCGGCGAGGGCGACCTGTGGCCCGAGGTCCCGGTCGGCCGCCAGGGCGACCCGCCGACCCTGCGCGCCGTCTTCGCCCAGAAGGAGAAGGGCGCCGAGGCCGGCCCGCTGCTCAGCTCCGAGGACCGGGTCGCGAACTTCTTCATCGACGCCCGGACCGGCGTCGCCCTCGACGCCCTGGAGGCCCGCGTGCGGGCCGCGATCACCCTCCGCACCTCGCCCGCCGGGCCCGAGCCGAAGGCGGTGGCCGGGGCGTGACGCACACCGCACCGGGGCCGGACGCCGGGGCCCACCAGGCCCCGGCCCCGGCCGACGGAACCCGCGCGGCCGCGCCCCCGGCCGCGCGGGCCTCCGTACGCGCCACCTTCAGCGAAGCACCGCTCGCCGTGAAGACCCTGCTCGCCGGGGTGTTCATCAACCGGCTCGGCGGCTTCCTCAACATCTTCCTCGTCCTCTACCTGACCTCGCTCGGGCACTCCCCGGGCCGGGCCACCCTCGCGCTCGGCACCTACGGCGCGGGCACCGTCCTCGGCGTGCTCATCGGCGGCTCGCTCTCCGCCCGCCTCGGCGCCCGCAACACGACCGCCGTCAGCATGGCCGGCTCGGCCGCGCTCACCGCGGCCCTGCTCTACCTCACCGACTACGGCGCCCTGCTCGCCGTCGTCGTCCTCGCCGGGCTGGCCGGACAGATGTTCCGGCCCGCCTCGGCGGCCCTGCTCTCCGAACTCGCGGGTCCGGACCGCCAGGTCATGGTCTTCGCCATGTACCGGTTCGGGCTGAACCTCGGCGCGATGGCCGCGCCGCTCGTCGGCTTCGGCCTCTTCCGGCTCGGCCACGACTCCTACGACCTGCTGTTCTGGGGCGAGGCGCTGATCGCCCTGGCCTTCGCCCTGCTGGCCTGGCGCACCCTGCCCGCGGGCCGGGCGGCGGCCCCGGGCGGCCCCGCCGAGGCGGGGAGCTACCTGGCGGTCCTGCGCGACCGCCGCTTCACCCTCTACCTGGTCGCCACCGTCCTGCACACCGCCGTCTACGCCCAGTACCTGTCCACGCTCCCGCTCGACGTGGCCGCCGCCGGACTGGGCATCATCTGGTACACCGCCGCCGTCTCCCTCAACGGCCTGCTGGTCATCGCCTTCGAGCTGCTGCTCACCAAGGTCACCCAGGACTGGCCGGTGCGGGTCACCATCGGCCTGGCCTTCGCCCTGCTGGGCGCCGGAGTCGCCCTGTACGGGCTGCCGTTGGGGCCCGCCGCCATCATCACCGGCACCCTCGTCTGGACCCTGGGCGAGATCATCGGCGGGCCCGCGATCTTCTCGTACCCGGCGGTGATCGCGCCCGCACCGCTCAAGAGCCACTACCTCGGCAGCTTCCACTTCGCCTTCGGCCTGGGCTCGGCCCTCGGCCCGGTGGCGGGCGGCCGGCTGTTCGCCGCCCTCGGCCACTCCTTCTGGTACGCCGTCGGCGGGATCTCCCTCCTGGCCACCGCGCTCGCCCTGCTGGCGCTGCGCACCGCCCCGGCGAAACCGGGGCGGGGAGAGTGAGCACGGACGTACCGAGGGCCGCGTGGGGATGCTGCATCCCCCCGCGGCCCTGCCCGTTGTCCCACCCGCCGTCCTGACCGCCGTCCCGCCCGCCCGTCCCTCCGTCACGAGAGCCCCCCGAGAGCCCCACGAGAGCCCCCACGAGATTCATCACGAGAGGTCACGTCATGAACACCACCCAGGGAGCCACCTCCACCATCGACCCGCTCGACACCCTCCTGCGGATGGCCGACACCCTCGGCAGCCTCTCCCGGTACGCCGCCGAGAGCGCCGGACACGCCACCGCCACCGCCGTCCTCCCGCCCGCCCCCGCCCCGGCCGCCGCGGGCATCGAATACGTGCACGGCGGCCCCGAGATAACCCGGGCCATCCACGAGGCCCTGCACGGCGCCCGCCACGAGATACTCACCGCCCAGCCCGACGGGCCGCGCCCCGACGCCACCCTCGACGAGGCCTACGAGGCGGTCCGCGGCCACCTCGACCGCGGGGTGGCCATGCGCACGCTCTACCAGCACAGCTCGCGCTTCCACGAGGCCACCAAGCGGTACGTGGGCTGCGTCCAGGCGCGCGGCGCGCAGGTCCGTACCCTCCCGGAATTCTTCAACCGGATGATCGTCATCGACGGCGAGGTGGCCGTCATCCCCGCCGACCAGGCGCGCACCTCCGCCGTCCTGGTCCGCGACCGGGCCGTCACGGGCTTCCTCGTCGACGTCTTCGAGAAGGCCTGGGACCGGGCCGAGCCCTACCCCTTCCGCCCGGTCCGCGCCGCGGACGCCGCCTGCGAGGTGATCCCGGACATGCGCCGGGCCATCCGCAAACTGCTCATCGAGGGCCGCTCCGACAAGGCCATCGCCCGCCGGCTCGGCATCAGCCTGCGCTCGGTGCAGGGCCATGTGTCCTGCCTGCGCGACGAGTTCGGGGCCCAGCACCGCTTCCAGCTCGGCTACCTGATGGGCCTCGCCGAGCAGCACGAGCAGCACGAGCAGCATCAGCCGCTGCCGCAGCAGCCGCCGTACGCGCGGTCCTGAGACCGCCCGTCATCTCCTCCGCCCCTTCCTCGAAAGGACCCTCCCGTGCACCTGCTCTCCGCCAACGAGAACCCCTACCCCCCGCTGCCCTCGGTCGCCGAGGC
>NZ_JBEOXE010000062.1:0-43811 GCF_040296485.1 Streptomyces sp. NPDC002138
CCCCACCGGACGCCGCGACCCGGTGGACCTTTCCGGCTACAGCACTAGCTTCTGCTCGGGCGCGAGGTCGATGATGAGACGGTGCTGGAGCAGCCCCGCCGTCCTGGCCGACCAGCCAGCGGGCGCAGGCCCGTACGACGCCCACCCGGTCGGCGAGGTGCTCCACGGCCCCGGCCGCCCGGCCCGTACGGCGCAGGGCGGTGACCCCGGCGGCCCGGACCTGCCCCGAGCGGGCGCCGAGCAGCAGGTCGACCACGGTCCGGGCATCGTCCCGGGCCGCAGCGCCGTCCCCCGCGGCGGGGCCGTCCCCGTCCACCGGCCCGTCCCTGGCCACCGGGCCCGGCGCGGAAGCGGCCAGGGCGGCGAGCGCCGCGTCGGTCCAGAGCCGTCGCAGCACCGGGTCGGCCTCGGCGGCGGCCCGCCGGGCCAGTGCCACCGCGCCGGGCCGGGTGGTCTCCAGCAGCAGCCGCCCGGCGTACCGGCGGGTGCCCGGGTCGGAGTCGGCCGCCAGTTCCTCCAGCAGCGCGCCCCCAGCCCCGCGCAGCGCCGCCTCGAACAGTTCCCGGGCCCACGCGCCCCGCCCGCGCGCCCCGAGCCGCAGTACCAGCGGGGTCAGCGCCCGCAGCGTCCCGGCCGGGTCCTCGGCCAGGGCTCCGGCCAGGATCACGCGGGCGCGGGTGCGCACCGGCTCGATCCAGTCCGCGCAGCGGATGGCCACGAGCGGCAGCAGCGCGCGGCTCCGCCCGGCGCCGCGCAGGGCGTCCTCGCGGATCCGGCCCGCCGGGTGGCACAGCGCGGTCTCGGGCTGTGCCCGCAGCAGCCCGGCCAGGACCTCGTCCCACAGGGGGACCTCCCGCACGCCGAGGTCGAGCGCGATCCAGGCGGCCGGGTCGGCGGGGTCGAGCACCTCCGTGAGCGCGGCGCCCCGCGCCAGCCGCTCGGCAACCTCGCGGCCGGCCCTCCCGTTCCAGCGCCGGCCCCGCCGCGCGTTCCCCGTGGTGGCGTTCATGACCCTGAGCCTAGGCAGGGACACCCCCTCCGACCAGCGGTTTTCCAGGCGCGTTGACGAAACATACGGAGTAGTGCATAGTTATGCCTGTCGTCAGATGCACCATGTAAGGAGAAACCCGTGACCGAGCGCGTCGTACTCGCCTACTCGGGCGGCCTGGACACCTCCGTCGCCATCGGCTGGATCGCCGAGGAGACGGGCGCCGAGGTCATCGCCGTCGCCGTGGACGTCGGCCAGGGCGGCGAGGACCTGGACGTCATCCGCAAGCGCGCGCTCGCCTGCGGTGCCGTCGAGGCCGAGGTCGCGGACGCCAAGGACGAGTTCGCCAACGAGTACTGCCTCCCGGCGATCAAGGCCAACGCCCTCTACATGGACCGCTACCCGCTGGTCTCCGCCCTCTCGCGGCCGACCATCGTCAAGCACCTCGTGGCCGCCGCCCAGAAGCACAACGCGACGATCGTCGCCCACGGCTGCACCGGCAAGGGCAACGACCAGGTCCGCTTCGAGGCCGGCATCGCCGCCCTCGGCCCCGACCTCAAGTGCATCGCCCCGGTCCGGGACTACGCGATGACCCGTGACAAGGCGATCGCCTTCGCCGAGAAGGCCGATCTCCCGATCGCGACCACCAAGAAGTCCCCGTACTCCATCGACCAGAACGTCTTCGGGCGCGCCGTCGAGACGGGCTTCCTGGAGGACATCTGGAACGCGCCGATCGAGGACATCTACGAGTACACCTCGAACCCGGCCGTCCCGCGCGAGGCCGACGAGGTCGTCATCTCCTTCAAGGAGGGCGTCCCGGTCGCCATCGACGGCAAGCCCGTCTCCGTGCTCCAGGCCATCCAGCAGCTCAACGAGCGGGCCGGTGCCCAGGGCATCGGCCGGATCGACATCGTCGAGGACCGCCTCGTCGGCATCAAGTCCCGCGAGGTCTACGAGGCCCCGGGCGCGATCGCGCTGATCACCGCCCACCAGGAGCTGGAGAACGTCACCGTCGAGCGCGAGCTGGCCCGCTACAAGCGGCAGGTCGAGCAGCGCTGGGGCGAGATGGTCTACGACGGCCTGTGGTTCTCCCCGCTCAAGCGCGCCCTGGACGGCTTCATCAACGAGGCCAACCAGCACGTCACCGGTGACATCCGGATGACCCTGCACGCGGGCCGCGCCGTGGTCACCGGCCGCAAGTCCGAGGAGTCGCTGTACGACTTCAACCTCGCGACCTACGACTCGGGCGACACCTTCGACCAGTCCAAGGCCCAGGGCTTCATCGAGATCTTCGGCCTGTCCTCGAAGATCGCCGCGCGCCGCGACCTCGCCTGAGGTTCTGTCGTTACGCGTACACGTACACGTACACGTACACGTACACGTACACGTACGCGCAGTGCTTTGACGGCCTCCCCGGTACCTCCGCGTCGGGGAGGCCGTCGTACACCCACCCTTTGAGGAGCAGTAGCTGTGAGCAGCAACAACGGTGACGTCCGGCTCTGGGGCGGCCGGTTCGCCGACGGACCGGCCGAGGCCCTCGCGAAGCTGTCCGCGTCGGTCCACTTCGACTGGCGCCTCGCGCCGTACGACATCGCCGGTTCGCGCGCCCACGCCCGCGTCCTGCACAAGGCGGGCCTGCTCACGGCCGAAGAACTCCAGCGCATGTCCGACGGGCTGGACCGGCTCGCGGCCGACGTCGAGTCCGGCGCCCTCGTGGGCACCATCGCCGACGAGGACGTGCACACCGCCCTGGAGCGCGGCCTGCTGGAGCTGCTCGGCCCCGACCTCGGCGGCAAGCTGCGGGCGGGCCGCTCGCGCAACGACCAGGTCGCCACGCTCTTCCGGATGTACCTGCGCGACCACGCCCGGATCATCGGCTCGCTGATCGCCGACCTCCAGGACGCGCTCGTCGGCCTCGCCGAGGCGCACGCCGACGTGGCGATGCCCGGCCGGACCCACCTCCAGCACGCGCAGCCGGTGCTCTTCGCGCACCACGTGCTGGCGCACGTGCAGTCCCTGTCCCGGGACGCGGAGCGGCTGCGGCAGTGGGACACCCGGACCGCGGTCTCCCCGTACGGCTCGGGCGCGCTCGCGGGCTCCTCGCTCGGCCTGGACCCGGAGCAGGTCGCGGCCGACCTCGGCTTCGAGCGGGGCTCGGTCGGCAACTCCATCGACGGCACGGCCTCGCGGGACTTCGTCGCGGAGTTCGCGTTCATCACGGCGATGATCGGGATCAACCTCTCCCGGATCGCCGAGGAGATCATCATCTGGAACACGAAGGAGTTCTCCTTCGTCACCCTGCACGACGCGTTCTCCACCGGCTCCTCGATCATGCCGCAGAAGAAGAACCCGGACATCGCGGAGCTGGCGCGCGGCAAGTCCGGCCGGATGATCGGCAACCTGACCGGCCTGATGGCCACCCTGAAGGCCCTTCCCCTGGCCTACAACCGGGACCTCCAGGAGGACAAGGAGCCGGTCTTCGACTCCTGCGACACCCTCGAGGTCCTGCTGCCCGCCTTCACCGGCATGATGGCGACCCTCACGGTCAACCGGGCGCGGATGGAGGAGCTGGCTCCGGCCGGATTCTCGCTCGCCACCGACATCGCTGAGTGGCTGGTCCGCCAGGGCGTGCCCTTCCGGGTCGCCCACGAGGTCGCGGGCGAGTGCGTCAAGGAGTGCGAGGGCCTCGGCATCGAGCTGGACGAGCTCACGGACGAGCAGTTCGCGAAGATCTCCGAGCACCTGACCCCGGAGGTGCGGACGGTCCTCAACGTGCCCGGCGCCCTGGCCTCCCGCAACGGCCGCGGCGGCACCGCCCCGAGCGCCGTCGCCGTCCAGCTCAACGAACTGAAGGCGGACCTGGTCATCCAGCACGCCTGGGCGAACCACAAGAACTAGCGCAAGCCCGTCGAGGGGGCGGCCGGGGCACCCGCCCGGGCCGCCCCCTCCGGCATGCCCGCAGGCCTACGCCGCCCACGCGGCCAGCCGCTCGAAGTCCCCCCGCACCAGCCCGATCCGCTCGTCGATGCGCAGCAACAGGGCCTGGGCCGGGTGGCGTTGGGCGACGTACTCCCGGTCCAGCGGCGTGATGCCGTCGTCGATCCACGCGAACGGCCGCTCCCCGGCGTACTCCAGGACGTACTGCGTCTTCCAGAACGTCCCCCGCGGCGCCCGCCCGTGCATCTGCGGCCAGTCGATGAACGGCAGCCGCGGCAGCCCCAGGTGCGGCCCTATCCAGTCGTTGGCCTCGTCCTTCCAGGTTGTCGCCCAGACCAGCTCATAGGCCTCCGCCAGCGCCAGCAGCTCCGCCCCGTGCCCCGGGTGCAGCCAGACCCGCAGCGGCTTCGCGCTCTCCGCCTCCGACCAGCCGGTGGGCCGCATCCGGTGGGTGGTGTAGCCCTCGGGGCGGCGCTGGGGCTTGGCCGCGTAGGGGTTCAGCGGGCCGTCCACATCGATGAGCAGCAGGGGCTTCTTCGTCATCACGGCAGGATTCCTTCCGTGCCCGTGCGGGGCACCTGAATATTCGATGAGACAATGACGTCTCATTCGGGTTATGGTTGTCTCATGGCCATGGATCGTGACCAGGTGCTCCGCGCAGCGGCGGCCCTGCTCTCCCGCAAATCGACCGCGACGATGGACGAGGTCGCCCGTGCGGCCGGCATCGGCCGCGCGACCCTGCACCGGCACTTCGCCGGGCGCGACGCCCTCGTACGGGCCCTCGAAGAGCTCGGCATCCGCGAGTTCGAGGTCGCCTTCGACAAGGCCCGCCTGGACCAGGGGAGCGCCGTCGACGCCCTCGGCCGCCTCGTCGCCGAGGCCGAGCCGAACGCCCTGCTGCTGGCCTTCCTCGTCACCGAGAACCAGCTCTTCGAGGGCGACGAGATCAACGAGGGCTGGGCCCGGCTCGACGCGCGGGTCTCCGCGCTCTTCCGGCGCGGCCAGCAGGAGGGCGACATCCGGATCGACCTCAGCCCCGCCTGGCTCACCGAGGCGCTGTACGGCCTCATCGGCACCTGCGCCTGGGCCGTCATGGACGGCCGGGTCGCCGCCAAGGACTTTCAGTACATGATCACCGAGTTGCTGCTCGGTGGCGCACGACGGAGTGTGGAGAAATGAGCAGAACCGAAGAGCTGAGCAGGCGGAAGGGGACGCAGGACGGCAAGAGCCCCGGGCGCTGGATCGCGCTCTCGGTCCTCGTGCTGGCCGTCCTGCTGGTCGCGGTCGACGCCACCGTACTCGGTCTCGCCACTCCCTCCCTGAGCGAGGACCTCAAGCCGTCCGGTACCCAGCTGCTGTGGATCGGCGACGTCTACTCCTTCGTCATCGCCGGTCTGCTCGTCTCCATGGGCTCCCTCGGCGACCGCATCGGCCGCAAGAAACTGCTGCTGATAGGCGCCACCGCCTTCGGCCTCGTCTCGGTCCTGAACGCCTACGCGACCAGCCCCGAGATGATGATCGCGGCCCGCGCACTGCTCGGCGTCGCCGGTGCGACGCTGATGCCGTCCACCCTCGCGCTGATCCGCAACATCTTCCACGACCCCAAGGAACGCAGCCTCGCCATCGGCATCTGGGGCGCCACCGCCTCGGCCGGCGCCGCCATCGGCCCGGTGGTCGGCGGAGCCCTGCTCCAGCACTTCTGGTGGGGCTCGGTCTTCCTCATCAACCTGCCCGTGATGATCGTCCTGGTCGTCGTCGGCATCAAGCTGCTGCCCGAGTCCAAGAACCCCGCGAGGGGCCCCTGGGACCTGCTCAGCGTCGCCCTCTCGCTCGTCGGCATCATCGGCGTCGTCTACGCCGTCAAGCAGGTCGCCACCCACGGGCTCACCTGGGAGGTCTGGGCGGCCGCGATCCTCGGCGCCGCCCTGCTCTACGCCTTCGTGCGCCGCCAGCACACGCTGGCCGCGCCCCTGCTCGACATGAAGCTGTTCAAGCACCGCGGCTTCTCCGGCGCGGTCCTCGCCGACCTGCTCACCGTCTTCGGCCTCTCCGGACTGGTCTTCTTCCTCTCCCAGTTCCTCCAGCTCGTCCAGGGCCGCCAGCCGCTGGAAGCGGGCCTGGCCGAACTGCCCGCCGCCGTCGGCGCGGTGGTCACCGGTCTGCTCGCGGGGCAGTTCGCCCGCAAGTACTCCGTACGCGTCATCGTGACCGGCGGTCTCGCCGCGATCGGCCTGGCGCTGGCCGCGCTCACCGTCATCAGCAAGGAGACCGGCTACCCGCTGCTCGGCGCCGCCCTGCTCGTCGTCGGCCTCGGCGCGGGCTTCTCCTTCACCGTCACCGCCGATGTGATCCTCTCCAGCGTGCCCAAGGAGCAGGCCGGTTCGGCCTCGGCCGTCTCCGAGACGGCGTACGAACTCGGCGCGGCCCTCGGCATCGCCCTGCTCGGCTCCATCGTCACCGGCGTCTACCAGGGCTTCACCGCGCCCGCCTCCGTCTCCGGACCGGTCGCCGACGCCGCGCACGAATCCCTCGGCGGGGCCGTCGACGCGGCCCAGGGGCTCGACCCGCACACCGCCGAGGTGATGGTGAGCGCGGCCCAGGACGCCTTCGTGGACGGGCTGCGGCTCGCCTCGGGCGTCGGCGCGGCCGTCCTGCTCGCCACCGCCGCCGCCGCGTGGTTCCTGCTCAAGGGCCAGGAACTGCAGGACGGCATCGAGCACTGACGCCCACCGGACCTCGCGAACCGACCCCAAAGGGTGGTGCCGCGCGCGGAGTTGACACAGTGATCGCGCGCGCGACACCATCCCCACGATGGAGATCACCGATCTGACCCCGGCCGAACGCCGCGTGTGGGACGCCTTCCCGCACGGCGCACGCGTCGACGTCCGTGAGGGCCCCGAAGAGAACGCCGCCGACGGCGCCGGCTGGGGCCCCGAACGGACCGTGCGGGCCGAGGTGCTCACCGCCCTGCTCCTCGGCGGGGCCGCGGCCGAGGGCCGGGTCGCCGGGCTCGACCTCAAGGGCTTCCGCGTCACCGGCAAGCTGAACCTCAAGTACGCCACCGTCGAGCACGCGATCCGGCTGCGCGGCTGCTGGTTCGAACGCAAGCCCCTGCTGTACGGGGCCCGGTTGCGCGCGTTCGTCCTCAGCGACTCCGCCCTGCCGGGCCTGACCGCCTCCACTGTCACCGTCGACGTGGTCCTGCGCCTGTCGTGCTGCCGGATCACCGGACCGGTCCGGCTCGCCGGAGCCCGGATCGCCGGGGGCCTGTTCCTCACCCGCGCCGTCATCGGCCCGCTCGCACCGGACGGCGCGGACCCCGATGAGCCCGAGGGCTCGGCCGAACCCCCGCTCCAGTTCAACCACGCCGACATCGGTACGGACGTCATCGCCCCGGGCCTGACCGTATACGGCCAGACGCGCATCAACGGCGCCACCGTCGGCGGCCAGATCAACCTCGAGGGCGCCCGCCTGCTCAACCCCGGCGGCGAGGCCCTGTACGCCGAGACCCTCTCCGTCGGCACCGACGTCCGCGCCCGCGGCCTGCGCGCCGAGGGCCGGGTCAACCTCACCGGCTCCCGGATACCGGGCCAGCTGGGCCTGGCCTACGCCCGCCTCGTGAACCCCGGCGGCACCGCCCTGCGCGCCTCCAGCTGCGCGATCGGCGAGGTGTGGCTGCGCGCGTGCGACACGATCCAGGGCGCGGTGAACCTGCGGCGCTCCCAGTTCGACATGCTCTACGTGGAGCCCGCCGGGTGGCCCGGCACGGTCCGCCTCGACGGGCTGGGCTACCGGTCCCTGCGCCCGCACCTGCCCCCCGAGGAGCGGCTGCCGGTACTGGAGCGGGAGGACGCGGGGTACCTTCCGTACGCCTACGAGCAGCTGGCCGCCGCCTACCGCACGGCGGGCGACGAAGGGGCCGCCCGCAGCGTCCAGCTCGCCAAGCTCCGCCGGCACCGGCGCACCCTGCCCCGGCACGCACGGGTGTGGGGGCTGCTCCAGGACGCGACCGTGGGGTACGGCTTCCGGCCGCTGCGCGCGGCGGGCTGGCTCGTGGCCCTCCTGTGCACCGGAGCCCTCGCCTACGGGCTGCGGCCGCCCGCCCCGCTCAAGCCGGGCGAGGCGCCCGAGTTCAACCCGGTCTTCTACACCCTCGACCTGATGCTGCCGATCATCGGCTTCGGGCAGGAGGAGGCCTTCGGTCCGCGCGGGTGGTACCAGTGGCTGTCGTACCTGCTGATCGTGACGGGCTGGGTCCTGGCGACGACCACCGCGGCGGGCGTCAGCCGGTCACTGAGCCGGCAGTAGGGCAGCAGGCAGTAGGGCAGCAGGCAGTAGGGCGTGTGACCGCGCCCGGGCCCCCGGCTCAGGCAGCCTTGGCCTTGGTCGCGTACATGTCGACGTACTCCTGGCCCGAGAGCCGCATGACCTCGGCCATCACCGAGTCGGTGACCGCGCGCAGCACGTACCGGTCGCGGTCCATGCCCTCGTACCGGGAGAACTCCATCGGCTCGCCGAAGCGGACCGTGACCCGGCCCGGGCGCGGCATGCCCTTGCCGCCGGGCTGGAGCTTGTCGGTGCCGATCATGGCGAACGGGACCACCGGGGCGCCGGTCATCAGCGTGAGCCGGGCGATGCCGGTGCGGCCGCGGTAGAGCCGGCCGTCGGGGGAGCGGGTCCCCTCCGGGTAGATGCCGAAGATCTTGCCCTCTTCGAGGATCCTTCGACCGGTCATCAAGGCCGCGACCCCGCCGTTGGCACCGTCGCGGTCGACCGGGACCATGCCGGAGCCGGTGAAGAACCAGGCCATGGCGCGGCCCTTGAGGCCCTTGCCGGTGACGTACTCGTCCTTGCCGATGAAGTGCACCTGGCGGTCGCACACCAGGGGCAGGATCATCGAATCGATGAAGGTCAGGTGGTTGCCCGCGAGGATGACCGGCCCGGTGCCCGGAATGTTCTCGACGCCCTCCACACGGGTGCGGAACATCATCCGCATGACCGGTCCGACAGTGGCTTTGATGAGCGCAAGACGGGACAACGTGGGCCCTCCGGTATCGAATGCGTCTTCAGCACCGCGCGTGCTCAGTGCAGGTGAGGACGATACTCGCGGGTCCGCTCTGATCGCACATCGGGTTCACGAGGCCGATACGCAAAGTTGACGCACGTTTCCGCCATGTTCTCCGCCCGTCCCGCCCCGCATCGCCCGCGCGCCACCGGCCGCTGCCTACGATCGGTCGGCCGATCGGGGGCGCACGCCCCGGGCGACGCGAACGGGACGAGGGGCATTCATGACGCAGGGCGGGGCAGGCAGGCGCGCGGTTCTGGGAGCGGCCGTACTGGCGGCGGGCGGCGGAGCGCTGGGGCTCGGCGCGGGCCCGGCGGCGGCGGCCGGGGGCACGGCCCCCGAGGGCGCGGCGGCCGCGGGCGCGGCGGCCGACACGCAGGCGTACGGCGACGGCGGGGGCTACCGGGAGCTGCCCTACCCGACGGTCATCGGACACCGGGGAGCCAGCGGCTACCGGCCCGAACACACCCTCGGCTCCTACCAGCTGGCCCTCGACCTGGGCGCCGACGTCATCGAGCAGGACCTGGTCCCCACCCGGGACGGGCACCTGGTCTGCCGTCACGAGAACGAGATCGGCGGCACCACGGACGTGGGCGGGCGCCCCGAATTCGCCTCCCGGCGCACCACCAAGACGGTGGACGGCGTCGCGGTCACGGGCTGGTTCACCGAGGACTTCACCCTGGCCGAGCTCAAGACCCTGCGCGCGAAGGAACGTATCGCCGCCGTCCGCCAGCGCAACACGCTCTACGACGGCCGCTGGGAGGTGCCCACCTTCGAGGAGGTGCTGCGCTGGGCCGACCGAGAGGGCAGGAAGCGCGGCAAGCGGGTCTGGCTGCACGTCGAGACCAAGCACCCCAGCTACTTCCGCGCCCTGGGCCTCGGCCTGGAGGAGCCGCTCGCGAAACTGCTGCGCCGCTACGGCCGCGACCGGCGGAATTCGGCCGTTTTCCTTCAGTCCTTCGAACCCTCCAGCATCCAGCGGCTCGCCCAGCTGGTCTCCGCGCCCCGCGTCGTGCTGCTGGGCGCCGCGAACACCCGCCCCTGGGACTTCGAGCTGGCCAAGGACCCGCGCACGGTCGCCGACCTGGTCACGCCCGAGGGCCTGAAGTGGATCGCGGGCTACGCCCAGGCCATCGGCCCGACGCTCGACCTGATCGTGCCGCGCGACGCCGCGGGCAAGCTCGGCACGCCGACCACCCTGGTGCGCGACGCCCACGCGCGCGGGCTGATCCTGCACCCCTACACCGCGCGCAACGAGAACACCTTCCTGCCCGCCGAGTACCGCAAGGGCACCGACCCGAACGCTTACGGGGACGCCTTCGGCGCCTTCCGCGCCTACTTCGCCCTCGGGATCGACGGGATCTTCTCGGACAACGCCGACACCGCGCTGCTCGCGGCCGAGGACTTCCGCCCGGGCCGCCGCCCGCGCTGATCCGCGGCGCCGGGTCCGCGGCCGCCGGCCCGCGCCCGCCGGCCCGCGCCCGCTGATCCGAAGGCCGTCAACGCGCGGCCGGAACTTCTCGTACGAGTGTGCCGCGCCCGGTGGGGAAACCACCGGGCGCGGTCTTCGCGTCCCGCCCGGCATGGACCTGCTCAAGGAACTCGGACCCCTGCTCTCGGCGGAGGCCGCCGCCGAAGCACCGCTCGCCGGGATGGATCCGGCCGATCTCGAACAGGCCGTGTGGGTGCGGCTGCTGGAGCGGGACCGCGGCGGGCCCGCGCCCGCCGAACCCGCCCGCTGGCTGCGCCGGGCCGTACGCGCCGAGGCCCGCCTGGCCCGCCGCCACGCCCAGCGCGAAGTCCCGTACGCGGGACCGACGGCCTGCGCCGACGAGGCACCCGAACACGGGCCCGAGGGCGAGCTCCTGCACCGGGAGCAGGACCGCGCCGTCCGGTCGGCGGTCGCCCGGCTGCCCGGACGCTGCCCGGAGCTCATGAATGCGTTTCTTTCGCCCAGGGACCTCACTTACCGTGAAATCGCAGGAGAGTTGGGTATCTCACAAGGAAGTTTGGGGCCGGTACGTTCCCGTTGCCTGGGATGTCTGCGCAGAATGCTGGCTGCAGAGGTTGAGGCTCCTGGCCTGCGGGGAAAGGAGCGGTAGACCAACGGGCTACCAGGTGAGCGGGAGGCATGCGCACATGGGCATGAGCGTGACCATTTCGGCAGCGGCGGCCGAGGACGCGGAGCAGATCTTCAAGCTCCAGTATCTGTGCTTCCAGAGCGAGGCCGAGCTGTACGGCAATTACCTGATCCAGCCCCTCACCCAGTCCCTGGATTCCCTCAAGGGCGAGCTGGCCCGCGACATCGTGCTGGTCGCCCGGCTCGGTGACGAGGTGGTCGGCGCGGTGCGCGGCAGCACCGACGAGGACGGCACCGGCAAGATCGCCAAACTGTGCGTCCACCCGCGGATGCAGGGGCACGGGCTCGGCGCCCGCCTGCTGCGCGGCGTGGAGGAGGCGCTGGCCGACGGTTCCAAGGCGTCCCGCTTCCGGCTCTTCACCGGCCGCAAGAGCGAGTCCAACCTGCGGATGTACCGCAAGGCGGGCTATGTGGCGGTCGGCGGCCGGACCGCTTCGGACGGCGTGGAGCTGATCATGCTGGAGAAGGAAGCCACGGACTACGCCGTCAGCGCCTGACCCGGCTGTCGGCCCCGGCCGCTGACCCGGCCTCCGCCCCCCGGGCCTCGCGCCCTACCGCTCGCGCTTGGCGCGCAGCCAGAGCATCCCGGTGATCGGCAGGATCACCGGGATGAACAGGTAGCCCATCCCGAACTGCGACCACACCGTCGTGTCGGGGAACGCATCGGGCCGCACCAGGGTCCACGTCCCCACCGTGAGCACGCCGGTCAGCTCGGCGGCGCAGCACACCCGCGCCGCCTTGCGGGCCGTCTCCCCGCCGCGCACCAGCGAGTACGTGATGAAGGCGTACACGAGCGCCGCCACCCCGCTCAGCGCGTAGGGCAGGGGGGCCCGGTCGAATTCGGTGGAGATCTGGAAGACCGAGCGCGACACCGCGCCGACGGTGATCACCCCGTACAGCCAGACCAGCAGGACCCCCGGTCCCGAGACCAGTTTCGTGCGCCCCGCCGGCGTCGCGGCGCGCTTGACCGAGTGCGTGTGCGCGCCCGTGTCCGTGTTCGGGTCCGTGTCAGGCACCGGTGCCACCCCAGATGTCGTAGAGCCGTACTTCGAGCACCGCGAGGACGACCGCGCCCGCGGCCACCGTCACCGAACCCCACCTGCTGCGCTCGGTCAGCGAGAGGAACCCGGCGGCCGGGATCGCGGCGAAGGCGCCGACGAGGTACGCCACGAAGAGCACCGACCCGTCGTGCGGCTCCGCGCCCTGGGCGAGCTTGACCAGCCCGACCACGAGCTGGGCCAGGACCAGCAGGGTGACCAGGGCCATTCCGGCGAAGTGCCAGTCCTTGGTCGGCTGGTCCCGCCAGGCGGCGAATCCGCACCAGGCGGCGAGGGCGAGTGCGGCCACGCCGATGGCGACCGTCAGGGCGTCGAGCATGGAGCGAGGGTATTACGGGTCCAAAGGCCCGATGCGCCCGCCCCTGGGCCGGGCTTTCCTGGAAGGTATGAAGCTGCACGCCGAAGCCCTGCTGTTCGACAACGACGGAACCCTCGTCTCCTCCATGGAATCCGTCCACCGCTGCTGGACCCGCTGGGCGGGGGAGTACGGCATCACCGAGGCCGACTTCGCCGCCGTGGAACTGCACGGCCGCCCCGCCGCCGAGATCATCGCCGACCTGCTGCCCGGACCGGCCCGGGCCGGGGCCCTGGCCAGGATCGAGCGGCTTGAGGTCGAGGACGTCGCGGGCGGCGTCGTCCTGCTCCCCGGTACGAAGGAACTGCTCTCCGCGCTGCCCGCCGGCCGCTGGGCCGTGGTGACCTCCGCCACCCGCCCGCTCGCCGAGGCGCGGCTGCGCGAGGTCGGCATCGACTTCCCCGAGATGGTGGCCGCCGAGGACATCACGCGCGGCAAGCCCGACCCCGAGCCCTTCCTGCTCGCCGCCGCCCGGCTGGGCGTGGACCCGGGCCGCTGCGTGGTCTTCGAGGACGCTCCGGCGGGGCTGGCCGCCGCGCGCGCGGCGGGGATGCGGACCGTGGCCTTGACCACAACGCACCCGGTCGGCGAACTGGTCGCGGACGTGGTGGTCGGGGACCTTTCGGCGGTGTCCGTGCAGGTCACGGACGAGGGCATGGTGATCGCGACGGAGGGCTGACCCCGCCCGGCGACACCGCGCCACCCGGCCGCGCCGTCCGGATGGCGGTCCAAATCCGTCCGCTATCCGGACAGCGTTGATCGGTGAAGCGATACGTCTGGTTTACTGAAGCCATGACCACGACGAGCAGCCGCACCCTTGCGACCGAGGCGACGATGACGCCCGGTGCTCGTTGTATGTGTCGAATGCGCGCCTTCTGAGGGCCCCCTTCCTGAGCCTCGCGCCCCGAAGCGAGACCGGCCGAGTCCGTCCGGACCATGCTGGCTGTAGAGCCTCCGCGCTGTAGAGCCACTCCGCACCACCACCCCGGACCGCTCCTGCCCCACGCCCGGCGCCGAACCGCCGATTCGTCACGGTTCGTCCCGCATCGCGTCCCCAGATGATTGCCCCGTGCCCGGTCTGCCATGCCGTGCACTCGACAGCGACGGAATTCCTGTGATCACCACATCGGGCCTCACGAAGGTCTATCAGTCCCGTGGCCGCGAGGTCACCGCCCTGGACGGCGTCGATCTCCACGTCCGCGAGGGCGAGGTCTACGGAGTCATAGGCCAGAGCGGCGCCGGAAAGTCCTCCCTGATCCGCTGCGTGAACCTGCTGGAGCGCCCCACCGCCGGCACCGTGAGCGTCGACGGCGTCGACCTCACCGCGCTGGCGGGCCGCGGCCGCCGCGCCGGCAAGGAGCTGCGCGAGGCCCGCAGCCGCATCGGCATGGTCTTCCAGCACTTCAACCTGCTGTCCTCGCGCACCGTGCAGGGCAACGTCGAGCTGCCCCTGGAGATCCTCGGCATCTCCGGCCGCGAGCGCTCCCGCAAGGCCCTGGAACTCCTGGATCTCGTCGGTCTCGCCGACAAGGCCAAGTCCTACCCCGGCCAGCTCTCCGGCGGTCAGAAGCAGCGCGTCGGCATCGCCCGCGCCCTGGCCGGCGACCCCAAGGTGCTGCTCTCCGACGAGGCCACCAGCGCCCTGGACCCCGAGACCACCCGCTCGATCCTGCAGCTGCTGCGCGACCTGAACCGGCAGCTCGGCCTGACCGTCCTGCTGATCACGCACGAGATGGACGTGGTCAAGGCCGTCTGCGACTCCGCCGCCCTGATGAAGCGCGGCCGGATCGTCGAATCCGGCACCGTCCCGGAACTGCTGGCCACCCCCGGCTCCGAACTCGCCGACGAACTCTTCCCGGTCAGCGGCGTCGCCACCGGCATCGACCGCACCGTCATCGACGTCACCTTCCACGGCGAGGAAGCCACCCAGCCGGTCATCTCCCAGCTGTCGCGCACCTACAACATCGACATATCGATCCTCGGCGCCGCGATGGACACCGTCGCGGGCCGCCAGGTCGGCCGGATGCGCATCGAACTGCCCGGCCGCTACGAGGACAACGTCGTCCCGGTCGGCTTCCTGCGCGAGCGGGGCCTCCAGGTCGACCCGGTCGACGCCGACGCCCCCGCGGCGACCGCCCCCCGAGCTTCCGCAGTCGCCGGCGCCGTCCCGGCCCAGCTGGTCAAGGATGGTGCCAAGTGACCTGGTCCGAGATGCAGCCCCTGCTCACACAGGGCACGTACGACACCCTCTACATGGTCCTGTGGTCCACCCTGGTGACCGTCCTCGGCGGACTCCCCATCGGCATCCTGCTCGTCCTCACCGACACCGGCGGCCTGCTGCAGAACAGGGTGGTCAACAAGGTCCTCGGGGTGATCGTGAACGTCGGCCGCTCGATGCCGTTCATCATCCTGCTGATCTTCCTGATCCCGGTGACCACCGCCGTCGTCGGCACCTTCATCGGCCCCACCGCGATGATCGTCCCGCTCGCCATCGGCGCCATCCCCTTCTTCGCCCGGCTCGTCGAGACCTCGGTGCGCGGCGTGGACCACGGGCTCGTCGAGGCGGTCGAGTCCATGGGCGGTGGCGTGCCCACCCTCGTCGGCAAGGTGCTCCTCCCGCAGGCCCTGCCCTCGCTGATCGCCGCCGTCACCACCACCGTGATCACCCTGGTCGGCTACTCCGCCATGGCCGGCGCGGTCGGCGGTGAGGGCCTCGGCTCCAAGGCCATCACCTACGGCTTCCAGCGCTTCGAGACCGGCTTCATGGTCGCCACGGTGGTCGTACTGATCGCACTCGTCACGGTGATCCAGCTGCTCGGCGACGGCGTGGTCCGCCTCCTCGCCCGCCGCGGCCGGACAGCCTGACCGGGGCACCGCCCCCCACAGACCTTCTCCCTCCCACAGCCCGCACTCGTCGTGCTCGGGCGTTGTCCGCACCACCAGGAAAGAGGCACTCTTCGTGCGCAGCTCCATCAAGTTCACCGCCCTCGCCGCCACCACCGCGGCCCTCGCCCTCGGCCTCACTGCCTGCGGCACCTCCTCGGACCCGTCCTCGGCCTCGTCCGACGGCGGCAAGACCGACGAGAGCAAGCCCCTCGTCATCGCGGCCTCCCCGAGCCCGCACGCCGACATCCTGAACTTCGTCAAGGACAAGCTGGCGGCGAAGGACGGCCTCAAGATCGAGGTCAAGGAGTTCACCGACTACGTCCTGCCCAACACCGCCACCGAGCAGGGCCAGGTCGACGCGAACTTCTTCCAGCACAAGCCGTACCTGGACGACTTCAACAAGAAGAACAACACCCACATCGTCCCGGTGATCAACGTCCACCTGGAGCCCCTCGGCCTCTACTCCAAGAAGGTCAAGTCCCTCACGGAGATCAAGGCCGGCCAGACCGTCGCCGTCCCCAACGACCCCACCAACGAGGGCCGCGCGCTCCAGCTGCTCGCCGCCAACAAGCTCATCACCCTCAAGGAGGGTGTCGGCACCGGCGCCAAGCTGGCCGACATCACCGACAAGAAGGGCCTGCAGTTCAAGGAGCTGGAGGCCGCCACGGTCCCGCGCGCCCTGAACGACGTCGACGCCGCCGTCATCAACGGCAACTACGCCATCGAGGCGAAGCTCGTGCCCGCCAAGGACGCGCTGGTCCTGGAGAAGGCCGAGGGCAACCCCTACGCCAACCTCCTCGCGGTGAAGGACGGCAAGCAGAACGACCCCCGGATCCAGAAGCTCGCCAAGCTCCTGAACTCCGACGAGGTCAAGAAGTTCATCGAGGAGAAGTACCAGGGCTCGGTCATCCCGGCCTTCGGCGCCCCCGCCTCCTGACCCCCCGCACGCCGCCCCGGCCCCGCACGCCCTCCCCGGGCGGGCGGGGCCGCGCCGCTGCGCGCACGGCACCGCGCGACCTGCCCGCTCCCGGGCAGCCCGGCCCTGCACACCACCGGACCGATACTGCATGCTGTGGCTCTACGGCCACGGTCTCAGGCATGGAGCTGCGCATGACAACCACCTTCCCGGACGTCTCCATCAGCACGGACCGGCTGGTGCTGCGCCCGTTCGAGGAAGAGGACGTCAGCGCGCTCACCGAAATGATGAACGACGAACTCCTCACGGCCTGGACCGAGGCCCCGCACCCCTACACGCGCGCCGACGCCCATGACTGGGTCACCCGCGCCGCCCCCGGCGAGCGCACCGAAGGCCGCGGCATCGTCTTCGCCGTCACCGAGTTCCTGACCCACCGCCTGGTCGGCGCCGTGCACGTCCGCCACACCGACTGGCGCTGCCTCAGCGCCGAGGTGGGCTACGCCACCGCCCCCTGGGCCCGCGGCGAGGGCTACGCCTGCGAGTCCGTACTCGCCGTCGCCCACTGGCTCTTCCGCGACCACGGCTTCGAGCGCCTCGAACTGCGCACCGCCGCCGACAACGCCGCCGCCCAGCAGGTCGCCCAGAAGATCGGCTGCATCAGCGAGGGCGTCCTGCGCAACGCCTGGATAGTGCGCACCCAGACGCCCGACGGCAGATGGGCCGACACCCGCACCGATCTGCTCGTCTGGGGCCTGGTCCCCGAGGACCTGGACGACCTCGACCTGCTCGACGGCTACGGCGAGTTCCACGCGGTACCGGAACAGCGGCCCGAGACACCCGACCACCGGCCCGTCGCGCACGAGCAGCGAGCCGAGGCGCCCGACGGGCGGCCGTCCGTGCACGGCAGGCCCACACCCGCGTACGGTCTGCAGAACCCCGCGTACGGTCAGCAGAGCACGGCGTACGGTCAGCAGAGCGCCGCGCACGGGCAGGCCCCGGGCCACGCCCCGCGCAGCCACCCGTACGACCACGCGGCCAGGGCCGACCGGACCTGACCCGGCCCTCACCAGGTAGTCTCACCGTGCCCGCCACACCGCCGGGCCGCCCCCGCAGCGCCACCCACACCAGGGAGACCGACGACGATGGCCGACCGGGTCACGGTGATCGGCTGGGACGGCTCGCCCCTGACCGCGGCCGCCCGGTCAGCGCTCTCCGCCGCCACCCTCGTGGCCGGAGCCGCCCACCACCTCGCGCTCCCCGAGATCCCGCCCACGGCCGAACGCATCCGGCTCGGCAGCCTCGGCCTCGCCGCCCGCCGCATCGCGGGCCACCGCGGCACCGCCGTGGTCCTCGCCGACGGCGACCCCGGCTTCTTCGGCGTCGTACGGGCCCTGCGCGCCCCCGAACACGGCCTCGAGGTGGAAGTGGTCCCCGCCGTCTCCTCCGTGGCCGCCGCCTTCGCCCGGGCCGGCATGCCCTGGGACGACGCCCAGGTGGTCGTGGCCCAACGCCGCACCCTGCGCCGCGCCGTCAACGTCTGCCGGGCCCACACCAAGGTCGCCGTCCTCACCTCGCCCGGCGCCGGCCCCGCCGAACTCGCCCTGCTGCTCGAAGGAGTCCACCGCACCTTCGTGATCTGCGAGGAGCTGGGCACCGACGAGGAACGCGTCACCGTCCTCACCTCCGACCGGGCCGCCGACCACAGCTGGCGCGACCCCAACGTCGTGATCGTCGTCGGTGGCGGCGGGCCCGTCCCGGCCGACCCCGGCTGGCTCATGGGCCAGCCCACCGCCGTCGCCGTGGCCGCCGCGGGCGCCCGCGGCTGGGCCCGCCCGGAGAGCCGCAACGACGCGGGGACCCGGCCCCCCGCCGGGGTGCCCGCCGCGGAAGGGGAGTCGGCGCTGCTGCGCGCCGCGCAGCTGGCCCGGCTCGGCCCGCGCACCGGCGACCTCGTCTGGGACATCGGCGCCGGATCCGGCGCGTTCGCCGTGGACGCGGCCTCGTTCGGCGCGGCCGTCATCGCCGTCGACGCCGACCCCCGCGCCTGCGACCGGATCGAAGTCGCCGCCCGCCGCCGCGGCGTACTGATCCAGGCCGTCCCGGGCCGCGCGCCGCACGTCCTCGAAAACCTTCCCGAACCCGACGTCATCCGCATCGGTGGCGGGGGAGTCCCGGTCGTCGAGGCCTGCGCCGACCGCCGCCCCGAACGGATCGTCACCCACGCCTCCACCCGCGACGAGGCCGAGGCGATCGGAACCGCCCTGACCGAACGCGGATACACCGTCGAGTGCGCCCTCCTGCAGTCCGTCGGCATGGACACGCGGACCTGGCGCGAGCAGGAGCGCTCCGTGGTCTTCCTCATCGCGGCCGAACGCCCCCTCAGCCGCCCCGCGTAGCCCCGGGGTAGGCTGGCCGATCGTCGTACTGCCCGTCACTCAGGGCACAGCGGCACCACAGGACGCCCGACGTGGCGCAGTCCACAGCAGACCGTGGCAGTTATGGCCGCCATGGAAGCGAACGAGCGCGACAATGCTTACTGGTTGTCGGCGGGGGCGTGCCCGAGGGGTTCGCACCGCACGGCGGCCGCGCTCGTGGTCATACGGGGACGGGCGATCGAAGCAGCAACACCGATGGGCGAGGGGTACGCATGACTGACACCGGCCAGGTTCCGGGCGAGGGCCTCCCGGACAGCGCGGGCATGGTGGATCAGCACGGCATCCCCGCGCCGGTCCCGGCACAGCCCCAGGCTCCGCTCCAGGCACCGCTCCACGGCACGGGCGGGTACGCCTTCCAGGACCTGGTGGACAATCCCGCCGAGGACGACGACCTGCTGCTGATGCCCAGCGGCCAGGGCGCCTGGAGCGACCCGCAGGTGGTGCCCCCGGCGCCCGTCTTCCCCGCCGAGGGCGGCTACTCCGACGGGTTCTACGAGCCCGCCGCCGGATTCACCGACCCCGGCTTCACGGAACCGGGCTTCACGGACACCGGGTCCTACACGCACGGTGCGCACGAGGCGGGCGGCCGTGACTCCGGCTCCCTGGACCTCGGCGGACTGCTGCCGCCCCCCTCCGCCCCCGTCGCCGCGCCCGCCGCCATGGCCGCGCCGGTGACCCCGGCCCGGCGCCCGCTGCACATGGGCCCGCCGGTTCCCGATGCGTCGGGTGGCGTCGTACGCTCCCTCGCCGACCGCGGCCCGGCCGCGGCCCCGGCAGCGCCCGCGGCCCCCGCGGCCCCCGCCGCGGCTGAGCCGCTCGCGGCCGTCGCGAGTGCTCCGGCGGCCCCTGTGGCCCCCGCGGCTCCTGTGGCTCCCGCGCCGGACGAGGCGCCGGCCGCGGCCGCGGCTCAGGCTGCGGTTGCTGTTGAGGCTCCGGCGCAGGCTCCGGCACAGGTTCCGGTCGTGGCTCCCGCGCAGGCCGAGCCCGAGGCCCCCGTCGGGGCCGCGGCCCCGGTTCAGGTCGAGACTCCCGTTCAGGCCGGGGTGCCGGTCCAGGCCGAGGCTCCGGTCGAGGTGCCGGTGCAGGCCGAGGCGCCCGTCCAGGCGGAGGCCGCCGTCCAGGCCGAGGCTCCCGCGGCCGTGGCCGAGGCTCCCGCAGCCGTGGAGGCCCCGGTTCCGGCCCCGGCGGAAGCCCCCGCCGAGGTTCCCGCGCCGGTCGAGGTTCCCGTGGAGGCCGTGGCCGTGGCCGCGCCGCCGGCCGAGGTCCCGGTCGTGGCCGAGGCCCCCGTCGAGGCGCCGGCCCCGGCCCCCGTCGAGGCCGCCGAGGTGCCCGCCGAGGCCCCCGTGGCCGAAGCCCCCGAGCCGGTGCTCCAGGCGGTCCCGGAGCCGGAGACCGCGGGCCCCGAATACTTCGAGGGCGCGCCGCCCGTCGCCCAGCTCGGTGAGATCCCGCTCCAGGCGGGCACCCCGTGGGCTGCGGAGCCGGCCACCCCGGCCGCGCCGCATCCCGAACAGCAGCAGCCCGAGCCGGTCGTCGTGGCCGAGCCCGTCGTGACGGCCGCCCCGGTGGCCGAGCCGGTGGCCGAACCGGTCCTGGTCGCGGCACCCGTGGAAGCCGTGGCCCAGGCCGCCGCTCCGGCTGCCGAGCCCGCGCCCGAGGTGGTGGCCGAGGCCGTCGAGCCCGTGGCCGTCGAAGCCCCCGCGCCCGCCGTCGAGACGCTGCCCGAGCCGGAGGCGGCTCCGGCGGCCGAGGCCCCGGCCGAGCCCGTCGCCGTCGAAGCGGCCGACGCCGTGGAACCGGCGGAACAGGCGGAACCCGCCGAGACCGTCGAGCCCGCCGAGCGCAGCGCCCCCGCACCCGCCTACGACGACGCCGAGCGCAAAGCGGTCCTGCGCGTCATGCGCGAGCGCCGCGACATCCGCAACGGCTTCCGCACCGACCCGATCCCGCACGAGGTACTGCTCCGCGTGCTGGAGGCGGCCCACACCGCGCCCAGCGTCGGGCACTCCCAGCCCTGGGACTTCGTCGTCATCCGCTCCGCCGAGACCCGCCGGACGATGCACGAACTGGCCCAGCGCCAGCGCGAGGCGTACGCCAAGTCGCTGCCCAAGGGCCGGGCGAAGCAGTTCAAGGAACTGAAGATCGAGTCGATCCTCGACACCCCGGTGAACATCGTCGTCACCGCCGACCCCACCCGCGGCGGCCGCCACACCCTCGGCCGGCACACCCAGCCGCAGATGGCCCCGTACTCCTCCGCGCTCGCCGTCGAGAACCTCTGGCTCGCCGCCCGCGCCGAGGGCCTCGGCGTCGGCTGGGTCAGCTTCTTCGACGAGCGCGAGATGGTCCGTACCCTCGGCCTGCCCGAGCACCTGGAGGTCGTGGCCTACCTGTGCGTCGGGTACGTCGACGAATTCCCCGAAGAGCCCGAGCTGATGCAGGCCGGCTGGTCCAAGCGGCGCCCGCTGTCCTGGGTGGTCCACGAGGAGACGTACGGCCGCCGCGCGCTGCCCGGCGAGGAGCCGCACGACCTGCTCTCCGAGACGGTCGCGAGCATCCGCCCGCTCGACGCCAAGGCGCTCGGCGAGGCGTGGGAGCGGCAGAAGCGCATGACCAAGCCCGCCGGGGCCCTGGGCATGCTCGAAATCATCTCCGCCCAGCTCAGCGGCCTCTCGCGGGTCTGCCCGCCGCCGATCCCGGAGCCGGCCGCCGTCGCGATCTTCGCGGGTGACCACGGTGTGCACGCCCAGGGCGTCACCCCGTGGCCGCAGGAGGTCACCCTGCAGATGGTGGCCAACTTCCTGGGCGGCGGGGCGGTCTGCAACGCGTTCGCCAACCAGGTGGGCGCCGAGGTCTGCGTCATCGACGTCGGCGTCGCGGGCGACCTGCCCGCCACCCCGGGGCTGCTGCCCCGCAAGGTCCGGGCCGGCACCGCCGACCTCTCCGTCGGGCCCGCGATGACCCGCGAGGAAGCCGTCGCGGCCATCGAGGTCGGCATCGAGACGGCCCGTGACCTGGTCGCGGCGGGCAACAAGGCGCTGCTCACCGGTGAGATGGGCATCGCGAACACCACCGTGTCCGCCGCGCTCATCTCGGTCTTCACCGGGGTCGACCCGGTCGAGGTCACCGGTCGCGGCACCGGCATCAACGACGAGACGCACGCCCGCAAGGTCGAGGTCGTCCGCCGGGCGCTGGAGCTGCACCAGCCGGATCCGTCCGACCCGGTCGGTGTCCTCGCGGCCATCGGCGGTCTGGAGCACGCGGCGATCGTCGGTCTGCTGCTCGGCGGGGCGTCGCTGCGTACGCCGGTGATCCTGGACGGTGTGAGCGCGGGGGCGGCGGCGCTGGTGGCCCGGGCCATCGCGCCGGAGTCCTTGTCCGCGTGCATCGCGGGGCACCGCAGTGCGGAGCCGGGCCATGTCGCGGCCCTGAACACCCTCGGGCTGCGCCCCCTGGTCGACCTGGACCTCCGCCTCGGCGAAGGCACCGGTGCGCTCCTGGCCCTCCCCCTGGTCCAGAGCGCGGCCCGGGCGATGCACGAGGTCGCCACCTTCGACTCGGCAGGCGTGACGGAAAAGTAACCCCGCCCGGCCCCGCCTCAATCGCCGGCGGGGCTGACGCGTCCTAAGGGTGCGGGTCAGCGGGCCCTCCGGGGGGCGCCTCAATCGCCGGCGAGGCTGAATTGTCCCGTCCCGAGTCGTAAGGGCGCGGGCTCGTCGGCTCTCCGGGGGCGCCTCAATCGCCGGCGAGGCTGAATTGTCCCGTCCCGAGTCGTAAGGGCGCGGGCTCGTCGGCCCTCCGGGGGTGCCTCAATCGCCGGCGAGGCTGAATTGTCCCGTCCTGAGTCGTAAGGGCGCGGGCTCGTCGGCCCTCCGGGGGTGCCTCAATCGCCGGCGAGGCTGCATTGTCCCGTCCTGAGTCGTAAGGGCGCGGGCTCGTCGGCCCTCCGGGGGTGCCTCAATCGCCGGCGAGGCTGACATGCCCCGATCGGGCCCGCCGCTTTCGCAGGGTGGGGCCGGCCCACCCCACCCCAGCCCCGCCGGCGTTTGAGGCGCCCCCGGAGGGCGAGCGGACCGGCACGTGACCGACGGGCAGCCCACCCCACTCCAGCCCCGCCGGCGTTTGAGGCGAACCCCGGGGAGCCGGCGGCCCCGCACCGCACCGACGGCCCCCGGCCCCGGGCCGGGCGTCCCCCGGCCCCGGGCCGGGCGCCCCCCGGGCCGGGGCCGGGTACGCCCCCGGCAGGCGCAACCCGGCCCCCGCCCCGGCACCCGCCCGCCCCGGCCCGTAACGTTGACCACGCGCTTCGCGCCACCGCCGCCGCGAGACCACCCCGCACCAGAACACCACACGAGGAGAGCCGCATGGCCGCACACCCCGCCTACCCCGTAGGCCTTCGTCTGGCGGGCCGCCGGGTCGTCGTCATCGGCGGCGGCCAGGTCGCGCAGCGCCGCCTCCCCGCGCTCGTCGCGGCCGGCGCCGACGTGCTGCTGATCTCCCCGTCGGCCACCCCCTCCGTGGACGTCATGGCCGAGACCGGCGAGATCCGCTGGGAGCGCCGCCGCTACCAGGACGGCGACCTCGCGAACACCTGGTACGCCCTGATCGCCACCCGCGACAAGGCGGCCAACGACGCCGCCTCCGCCGAGGCCGAGCGCGAGCGGGTCTGGTGCGTGCGCGCCGACGACGCCGACGCGGCCACCGCCTGGACCCCGGCCACCGGCCGCAGCGAGGGCGTCACCGTCGCCGTACTCACCGGCAACGACCCGCGCCGCTCCGCCGCCGTGCGCGACGCGATCGTCGAGGGACTGCGCGACGGCAGCCTCGCGGCCCCCGCCCACGGCCGCACCAAGCGCAACCCCGGCGTCGCCCTGGTCGGCGGCGGCCCCGGCGACCCGGACCTGATCACCGTCCGCGGCCGTCGGCTGCTCGCCGAGGCCGACGTGGTCATCGCCGACCGCCTCGGCCCCCGCGGCCTGCTCGACGAGCTGGCCCCGCACGTCGAGGTCATCGACGCCGCGAAGATCCCGTACGGCCGGTTCATGGCCCAGGAGGCCATCAACAACGCGCTCATCGAGCACGCGAAGGCCGGCAAGTCGGTGGTCCGGCTCAAGGGCGGCGACCCGTACGTCTTCGGCCGCGGCATGGAGGAGCTCCAGGCGCTCGCCGAGGCGGGCATTCCCTGCACCGTCGTCCCCGGCATCTCCAGCTCCATCTCGGTGCCCGGCGCGGCCGGCATCCCGGTCACCCACCGCGGCGTGGCCCACGAGTTCACCGTCGTCAGCGGCCACGTCGGACCGGACGACCCGCGGTCGCTGGTCGACTGGGCCTCCCTCGCCAAGCTGACCGGCACCCTGGTCATCCTCATGGGCGTCGACAAGATCGGCCTGATCGCCGAGGCGCTGGTCCGCCACGGACGCTCCGCGGACACCCCGGTCGCCGTGGTCCAGGAGGGCACCACCGCCACCCAGCGCCGCGTGGACGCCACCCTCGCCACGGTCGGCGAGACGGTCCGCGCCCAGGAGGTCCGCCCGCCCGCCGTGATCGTCATCGGCGACGTCGTGAACGTCGGCCCCGCCGCCTGACCCGCGGCACGCCCGCCCCGCAAACCCCCCACACGGCACAGCCGTTGGCACCACACCCCGGACAAGGCAGTATCACCCTGTGGCTGATCTCATCACCGTCGAGGACCCCGACGACCCGCGCCTGAGCGACTACACGGGCCTGACCGACGTCGAGCTGCGCCGTCGGCGCGAGCCCGCCGAAGGACTCTTCATCGCGGAAGGCGAGAAGGTCATCCGGCGGGCCAAGGACGCCGGGTACGAGATGCGCTCGATGCTGCTCTCCGCGAAGTGGGTCGACGTCATGCGCGACGTCATCGACGAGCTCCCGGCACCGGTCTACGCGGTCAGCCCCGAGCTGGCCGAACGGGTCACCGGTTACCACGTGCACCGCGGCGCGCTCGCCTCCATGCAGCGCAAGCCCCTGCCGACCGCCGACGAGCTGCTGGGCGGCGAGTCCGGCGGCAGCGACAGCGGCGGCAGCGGCGGCCGCCGGATCGCGATCTTCGAGGGCTTCGTCGACCACGCCAACCTCGGCGCGGCCTTCCGCAGCGCCGCGGCCCTCGGCATCAGCGCGATCCTGCTCTCCCCGGACTGCGCCGACCCGCTGTACCGACGGGCCATCAAGGTCTCGATGGGGTCCGTCTTCTCCGTCCCCTACGGGCGCCTGACGGACTGGCCGGCCGACCTCGAGCAGGTCCGCGAGGCCGGCTACCGGATCCTCGCCATGACGCCGAGCGAGAAGGCCACGCCGCTGGACCAGGTCCCGCCGGAGCGCTTCGAGCAGTCCGCGATCATGCTCGGTTCCGAGGGCCACGGCCTCTCCACCTACGCCCTGCGCGCCGCGGACGAGTGGGTCCGCATCCCCATGTCGGAGGGCATCGACTCGCTGAACGTGGCGGCGGCCTCGGCCGTGGCCTTCTACGCGACGCGCCCGCGCGGCTGACCGCGCCCCGCCCCGCGCGGGGCCCGGACCCCGTACGCCCGCCCTCCTCCGGCCCCGGAGGAGGGCGGGCGTACGTCAGAGCTTCTGGGCGGCGGCGATCCCCAGCGCGACGATCAGCGTGACCAGCACGAACACGATCAGGCGCTGCCGCATCAGCCGCGGGTCCGGCCGGGAGGGCCTGCGGCCCGTGCCCGTCGTACGCGGACCCTGGCGCCCACCGCCCGTACGCCCCGGGGCGCGTCCGCCTCCGGTGCGTCCCGCCGTGCGCTCGCCCGTGCGGCCCGCCGTGGGCCGGGAGGAGGGGCCGCCGGGCTCGCGCGGGCCCGAGGGGCGTGCGTGCGGACCACTGTGCGCGCCGTGCGCTCCGTCGTGCGCGCCGTGCGAGCCGCTCGCGGAAGGCGCGCCGGGCTCACCGTGGGGGCGCAGCGCCGGAGTGCCCGCCGTGCGCCGTTCGGTGCGCTGCTCGGCGTACCCGTCCGCGGCCCGGCCGGTCGGACGCTCGGGCCGGGCCCGCTGGGCGGGCGGCCGCCCGTCGGTGATCCCCTGCGCCTCCCGCGCCGCGATCTCCTTGAGCCGCATCGACAGCTGGAGCGTGGTCGGCCGGTCCTCCGGGTCCTTGGCCAGGCAGGCCTGGACGAGCGGCGCGAGGGCGTCCGGTACGCCGAGCAGGTGCGCCTCCTCGTGCACCACGCGGTAGAGCATGACCTCGGAACTGCCGTGCCCGAAGGGCGAGTCGGCGGTCGCGGCGTAGGCGAGGGTGGCGCCCAGCGCGAAGACGTCGGTGGCGGGCGTGACGGCGGCGCCGCGCACCTGCTCGGGCGCGAGGAAGCCGGGGGAGCCGACGGCCGTGCCCACGTGCGTGAGGGTGCTCGCGCCGGTCGCCCAGGCGATCCCGAAGTCGATGATCCGGGGGCCCTTGGGCGACAGCAGGATGTTCGACGGCTTGAGGTCGCGGTGGACCACCCCCGCCTCGTGGACGGCGACCAGGCCCTCGGAGAGCGCGGCGCCGATCGCGGCGATCTGGGCGGCCGTGAGCGGTCCCTCCTCGGCCACCTTGTCGTGCAGGGAGGGCCCGGGGACGTACTGCGTGGCGAACCACGGCCGCTCCGCCTCCAGGTCCGCCGCCACCAGCCGGGCCGTGCACCCGCCGCGGATCCGCCGGGCGGCGGAGACCTCGCGCGCGAAGCGCGAGCGGAACTCCTGGTCCTCGGCGAGATCGGGACGGATCACCTTGAGCGCGACGCGCTGCCCGCGCCGGTCCGAGCCGAGGTAGACCACGCCCATGCCGCCCGCACCGAGCCGCCGGTGCAGCCTGAACGAACCGACGACACGCGGGTCCTCCCGCCGGAGCCGCATCATCGCCATGTCCACCCCGCTGACCGGTCGTCCTGTTGACGTGGCACAGCTTACGGACCATCCGGCACCTGCGCTCAGAGGCCGCGCCCTCGCCGGGAGATTCGATTGTCAGTGCGGGGAAGGCCACTTGAGGGAGAATCAGGGGTACGAGCGTCAGGGGCCCGGGGTAACGGCCGTTCCCCCAAACGGCCCTTGGGCCAAGGGGATTGGCGCGCCCCCGCCCGGACGCGCACCCGACCGGGGGAGAGCGCGTGCCCGGCGTGCGCGCGGCGCTCAGCGGTGTGCGGGCAGGGATGGAAGTGAGGGAAGTCACGACCCGTGAGGGTTTCCGCGCGCGTCCGACCGGCTCCGGCGTCATCCCCTCGGGGATGACCCCTACACCGGGGGAGCGGTCTCCACCCAGGGGTGTAGACGGGGGCCGCCGCAGTCATCCTCCTGGAGGCCCGTCATGGATACGAAGGCATGAGGCCAGAGGCTTTCGGCCCGCCTAGTGTTGAAGACAAGCGGCGGGTGGCGCACTCGTCCCCCGAGGTCACAAGCCCGCCGCTGCCAACCACAGGGAGAGGGCCATGGCGGACGTCGCACGGCAGGGACGCAAGGCATTCGCGTTCAACGGCCACGAGTCCGGCACGCGGCACCCGCTGGTCGCCGCGGCGATGGTGCTCCCCCTGGCCGCCGTTCTGGTCTTCGTCTTCGGAGGATGGGACCAGTTGGTGGCGCAAGCGTCGTCCGTGGGCGCGATGCTGGGGCGCTGAGCGGCGCCCCAGGTCCGGGAGAGCGGCCCGGATCGGGACATCGGCCTTCAGCCCCGTGGGGACGGGGGTGCGGCGGACGGCAGGAGAAGGGTGCTGCTCGTACGACGGAGACGTCGTACGAGCAGCACCCTCTTCCGGTTTTCGGGCCCGGGGCGCGCGGTTCCCGCGCGGGCCCGGGGGTGAGCGTGAGCACGACCGACCGCCTGATCGCCGCCCAACGCGAAAGCCCCGGCCGTCGAAACGGCCGGGGCTTTCAGGTGGTGCGCGATACTGGGATTGAACCAGTGACCTCTTCCGTGTCAGGGAAGCGCTCTCCCGCTGAGCTAATCGCGCGGGACCGCGGCGGTGAAGCCGCAGTTCGTTCGTAACTGTACAGCGTGCGCGATACTGGGATTGAACCAGTGACCTCTTCCGTGTCAGGGAAGCGCTCTCCCGCTGAGCTAATCGCGCGGGTGATCCTTGCGGATCAAGTGGACGATACTGGGATTGAACCAGTGACCTCTTCCGTGTCAGGGAAGCGCTCTCCCGCTGAGCTAATCGTCCTTGGAGGTGGAGACGGGATTTGAACCCGTGTAGACGGCTTTGCAGGCCGTTGCCTCGCCTCTCGGCCACTCCACCATGGAGCTGAGCAAGGGTTCTCGGGAAGATCCCCCACTTCGAGCGGACGACGAGACTCGAACTCGCGACATCCACCTTGGCAAGGTGGTGCTCTACCAACTGAGCTACGTCCGCAGGTCACCGTGTTCGCGGCGGGGGTTTCCCCCGGCGCTCCCTGGCGACGAGTTGAACTCTAGCGGATTCCCGAGCCAGCTCAAAAACGCGTTTCCGCAGCGTGCTGCCGCCCGATCACCACAGGTCACCTCACGGGTGCCGCCCCGTCGCCCACCCGTCGCCCACCCGGCTTCCGCTCGGCGTCCACCCGTCGTCCACCCGTCGCGGACCCGGGCACCGGCGGTCGCCGACCCGGCACCCGCCCGCCACCGGTCATAGACTCGCAGCCGTGCACGACCTGGCTCCCATGGCCCGCTTCGGCGGCCTCCTCGCATCCGACCTCCGCGACGTCACCAGCGATCCCTCGGCCCTTGACTCCACCGGTTTCTGGGCGGTGACCGCGGACTTCGAGGGGCGGCTGACCTGCGCGCGCTTCGGGGACATACGCCCCGACCCCGTCCCCGCGCCCGTCCCCGGCGCCTGGCGCGGTCCCGCCGCGGGGGACTGGACCTCCTCGCTCGACCGGGACGCGTACATCGCGGGCGTACGCCGCATCCGCGAGCACATCGCGGCCGGCGAGGTCTACCAGGCCAACCTCTGCCGCGTGATGTCCGCGCCGCTCCCGGCCCCCGGCAGCCCCCTCGACGGCGGCCCCGCGCAGGACGCGGACGTGGACGCGCTGACCGCGCTGCTGGCCCGGGGCAACCCGGCCCCCTATGCCGGAACGATTCGCCTCCCCGCCCACGGCGTCGAGATCGCCACCGCCTCCCCCGAGCTGTACCTGCGCCGCAGCGGCCGGCGCATCGAGTCCGGCCCGATCAAGGGCACCGGCCGCACCGCCGAGGACCTGCTGGAGAAGGACCACGCCGAGAACGTGATGATCGTGGACCTCGTGCGCAACGACCTCGGGAGGGTCTGCGCCACCGGCTCCGTCACCGTCCCCGAGCTGTGCGCCGTCGAGGAGCACCCGGGCCTGGTCCACCTCGTCTCCACCGTCAGCGGCGACCTCGCCGACGGCGCGGGCTGGCCCGAGCTGCTCGCCGCGACCTTCCCGCCCGGTTCCGTCACCGGCGCCCCCAAATCCTCCGCCCTGCGGATCATCGAGGCCCTCGAGACCGCCCCGCGCGGCCCCTACTGCGGTGGCATCGGCTGGGTCGACGCCGACCGGGGCACCGCCGAGCTGGCCGTCGGCATCCGCACCTTCTGGATCGACCGCGAGGCTCCGGGCGGCCCCCGCCTGCGCTTCGGCACCGGCGCGGGGATCACCTGGGGCTCCGACCCCGAGCGCGAGTGGGCGGAGACCGAGCTCAAGGCGGCCCGGCTGCTCGCGGTAGCGTCGGGCACGTACCAGCACAGCGCAAGTGGAGGGACCGTTCAGTGACGACGCCGAATGCGACACCGGATGCGACACCGGAAGCAACCCCGGACCCGACACCGCACGCACCCGTGCAGGCCGCCCCGCCGATCTGGCTCGACGGCGCGCTGCGCGACGCCGACAGCGCCAAGGTGTCCGTCTTCGACCACGGGCTGACCGTCGGCGACGGCGTCTTCGAGACCCTCAAGGCCGAGGGCGGCCGTACGTTCGCCCTCACCCGCCACCTCGACCGGCTGACCCGCTCCGCCCGGGGCCTGGGACTGCCCGACCCCGATCTCGCCGAGGTCCGGCGCGCCTGCGCGGCCGTACTGGAGGCGGGCGCCGCCGACGTCCCGTACGGGCGGCTGCGGATCACCTACACCGGGGGGCTGTCCCCGCTCGGCTCCGACCGCGGCGCGGCCGGGCCCACCCTGATCGTCGCGCTGGCCCCGGCCACCCGCCGCCCCGACACCACCGCCGTGATCACGGTGCCCTGGGTGCGCAACGAGCGCAGCGCCGTCGCGGGCCTGAAGACCACCTCCTACGCGGAGAACGTCGTCGCCCTGGCCGCCGCCCACCGGGCCGGCGCCTCCGAGGCCCTCTTCGCCAACACCGTCGGCCGGCTCTGCGAGGGCACCGGCTCCAACGTCTTCGTCGTCCTCGACGGAGAGCTGCACACCCCGCCGCTCGCCTCCGGCTGCCTCGCGGGCATCACCCGCGACCTCGTCCTCGAGTGGACGGGCGCACAGGAGACCGACCTGCCCTTCGAGGCGCTGGAGCGGGCCGAGGAGATCTTCGTGACCTCCTCGCTGCGCGACGTCCAGGCCGTCCACCGGATCGACGGGCGCGCGCTGACGGCGGTGCCCGGCCCCGTCACCGCCAAGGCCGTACGCGTCTTCGAGGAGCGTTCCGGGGCCGACCTGGACCCGTGAGCGCGCCGCCGCGCCCGCCCGCGGGGCGTTCCGGGCGATAAAGGGCTGACTGGGGCTCGTACGGCGGGTAGAAAGACCGTGATGACCACCACACTGCGGCCTTCGGCGCCGCTCCAGACCAGTCCGTCGGGGGCGCGCTCGCGCCCGTACGAGATCCGGGTCAACAGCAGGCGGGTCGGCGCCCTGCTGCTGACCGCGGCCGAGCCCCTCGGGTCCTTCGTCATCGGAAAGATCGACGACCTGTCCGTGGACGAACCCGACCGCCGCCGCGGCCGGGCCACGGTGGCGGGGCTCGCCGCGGAGGAGGTGCTGCGCTCCTGGGGCTGCCGCCGCGTCACGCTCTCCGTCCCGGCGGACGCCGAGGGCGGGCTGCGGCTGGCCGCGGTCCTCGGGTACGCGCCGACCGGCCGCACCATGGTCAAGGACCTCGGGTCCGCCCCGCCGCCGCTGCCCGCGGGGGTGACCGGCCGCCCGATGACGGCCGAGGAGTACGGGCCCTGGCTGGACGCCGCCACCGTGCGGTACGCCGGCAGCTGGGAGGCCCGGGGCCTGTCACCGGAAGCGGCCCACGCCAAATCGGTCGCCGACCACGCCGGCCAGCTGCCCCAGGGACCCGACACCCCCGGCGTGGACATCCTCGTCCTGGAAGCGGCCGGGATACCCGTCGGGCGCATCTGGATCGGGCGGTCCGAGGGGAGGGCCTACGTCTTCGACGTCGAGGTGGCCGCGGAGCAGCGCGGCCACGGCCACGGCCGCTCCCTCATGCTGCTCGCCGAGGGAGCCGTCCGCGCGGCCGGTCTGGCCACCCTCGGCCTGCACGTCTTCGCCGGCAACACCCCGGCGGAGCGCCTCTACGAGTCCCTCGGCTACCGCTACACCGCGGTCAACTTCGCCAAGGACCTGAGGTGAGAGGGGAGGTCTAGGCCGGGTTGGCGAGGAGCCGGTCGGCGATCTGCTCGATGCGCTCGCGCAGCCCCTCCTGGCTCTTGCCGCCGTCCAGCCGCTCGCCGCCGATGACGTACGTCGGTGTACCGGTCACGCCGATCGCCTTGCCCTCGGCCTGGTCGGCGTCGACGATCAGGATGTGCCGGCCGTCGATCAGCGCGACGTCGAACTCCTCGACGTCCAGCGACAGTTCGCGCGCGACATCGAGCAGCAGCGCCTCGCCCCGGGTGGACAGCTCCGCGGTGCGGGCCAGGACGGCCTCCGCGTACGGCCAGCCCTGGCCCTGGGCCACGGCTTCCTCGGCGGCCTGCGCGGCGGCGAAGGCGTGCTTGTGCTTCTCCAGGGGGAAGTGGCGCAGCACGATGTCCAGCCGGTCGCCGTACCGGGCCCGCAGGGCGCGCACGTCGTCGAGGGCGCGGTCGCAGTCGGGACACTGCAGTTCGCACCAGACCTCGAGGGTCACGGGGGAGGGGGAGCCGGCGGGCTGGGAATCGGTCATGCGGACAGTCTCCCAGCCCCCGGGCCGCGTCGGCGCCCGGGGACCGACGCGGCCCGACCGGGACCTGGGGAGGAGGGGCGACCCGGAGATCTCCCGGAGATCGCCCGGGATCGGGTCCGGCGCATGGCCCCCGCGGCACCCCCCGGTGCACGATGGAGGGGACGGATCGCCCACGGCTGGAGGAACCCATGCTCGCCGAGACCATATGTTCCGCGGTGTCCGCGGCGGGCCTGGGCATCGCCACGCTGACCGCGTACCGCAAGCGGTTCCTGGCGGCGGCGCGGATCGCCGCGTACGCGCTGGTCCCGGTGGCCCTGGTGATGACCGGCCTGGTGGAGTGGGTGTCCGGGATCGCCTTCCGGCCGACGGTCTGGGCCGGCTTCGGACTGCTCGGCTTCTCCTGGCTGCTCTTCACCATCACCCGCGCCATCGAGCGCCGACGGCTGGGGGCGGCCGACGGGGAGCCCGCGGAGGTCGGGACGGCGGCGGGCCGGCGGGGCCGGGCGGCCCGCGCGGGCCGGTCCGAGCGGCAGGCCGCGGTCGCGCCGGCCGCCTCGGCGCCCTCGCTCGGGGCGGGTGCGAGCCCGCAGGCCGCGCCGCGGCCCGGCGCCGCGGCGCCCACGGAGGACTTCTCCGACATCGAAGCGATCTTGAAGAAGCACGGAATCTGACGAACTACCGCGTCGGTGTTGGCGTGTTGAGGGACGAACAGGGGCGCATTACGTCATCATCGCCCCGACATGCCCGACACTTCGCCGGGTGAGCCGCCGGTTCCGGTCCCGGCCCTCGTCCCCGCTGCCGCGCCCTCCTCCGCGTCCGTTCCGGTCCCCGCCCCGACGCGATCCGCCGTGCCCGCCGGGGCACCCCCACGTCCTGTCGCGCCCGTGCGACCGGTGCGGCCCGTACCGCCGCCCGACGAGGCGCGCGGCTGCCTCTTCGCGCTGTCCCAACCGCCGCTGATGATCTTTCTAGCGGTGATCGGCACCTTGCTGCTGCTCGCCGCCGTGCACGACCTGTTCCTGCTGTGACTCCTGCTGTGATCCTGGCTGCGTCTCTTGCTGCGTCTCCTGCCGCGCTTCCAGCGGTGCGCCCGGCTCCGCGTGCTCGGCCCCGGCCTCCTTGCGGCGCGCCCGGTACGCCGCCACGTGCAGCCGGTTCCCGCAGGTCCGGCTGTCGCAGTAGCGCCGGGAGCGGTTGCGCGAGAGGTCGACGAAGGCGCGTCGGCAGTCCGGGGCCTCGCAGCGGCGCAGCCGCTCCTGCTCGCCGGAGACCACGATGAACGCGAGCGCCATCCCGCCGTCCGCCGCCAGGTGGTCGCCGACCGAGGCGCCCGGGGCGAAGTAGTGCACGTGCCAGGCGTAGCCGTCGTGGTCGGTCAGCTGGGGCGTGGTGCCCGCCGTCGCCACCAGCTCGTTGATCAGTACGGAGGCCGCACGGGAGTTCGGTGCCGCGAAGATCTGCGCGAACTTGGCGCGGACGGCGCGCACGCCGGAGAGGTCGCGCGCGCTCAGCTCGCCGACGTCGCTGATGGCGAACTCGTGTACGAAAGCGCGCAGGGTGCCGATGTCCGCGAGCCCGTCGGGCTCACCGGCCTCGGGCGCGGTGTTCACCACGGCGACGACGACGTCCAAGGCGCGCCGGGTGTCGTGGGGGATCTGCAACGGGTGCTCCCTGGGGGCCGGGCTGGCGGCGGCGCGGAACGAAGGCCGCCGCTGGTCGCCGACTTTAGCCCAGAGGCACCCACGCGCAGCGGCGCCGTCCCCGCGGGTGGCTTCCGCGGGAACAGCGCCGACACATGCGTATGTGGTTGTCCGGCCCACACCGTCGCCCCGAGTCGGACGGTGTCGAGCGCAGGTAGGCCTGGCTCAGCTTTCGGCCAGGATGTGGGAGAGCTCCTTGTCGAGGTCGAAGTGCCGGTGTTCGGTCCCGGGTGGGACCGCGGCGTCCGTCCGCTTCAGGAACGACTCGAGTGCTCGTGCGGGTGCTTCGAGCAGTGCTTCTCCCTCCGGTGAGCTCAGGGCGATGCATACGACGCCCTGACCGTGGCTGCGGGACGGCCAGACGCGGACGTCTCCGGTACCGGTGGGCCGGTGAAGACCCTCCGCGAGGAGGTCGCGGGCGAATACCCATTCGACCGTCTCCTCGGCGCCGGTGTGGAAGGTGGCGTGCACGGCGTAGGGGTCGGCCGTGTCATACCGCAGGCCCGCGGGAACAGGCAGTGAGGACTCGCTCGACACAACGAGGCGCAGGTGCAGCTCGCAGCTGACCGTGGTGTTCATAAGCGCCAGGGCCTTTCGCTCAGTGTGCGCTCGGGGATTCGCACGTCGGCGAAATCGACATGCCACCTACGGTGCCGTTGTAAACCCCTCTGACCGTTTTGCGGACCTCTGGGTCCCTCGGACGGCGGATCCAATCGCCGATTCACGTGTGCATCGGGCTCCGGTAGATTCGACCCCATGAATACGGGGAGTAACCGCGAGACCCACGAGTCCGCGAGCAGCGCATCGCCGGAATCCACCGGATCCACTCCGTCGGACGCGGCTCCGGAGGAAGAGCGCCACGTGTCGAAGGCGCCCGCCTTCATCCAGGCCCGCCGCGGCCTGCACCTGAGCTGGCAGGTCGGCGTCTTCATCGTCGGCCTGGCCGTCATCGCCGCGGGCATCGCCATGCTCGTGCTGCCCGGTCCGGGCTGGGTCGCGATCTTCGCGGGCCTGGTCATCTGGGCCACCGAGTTCGCCTGGGCCCAGGTCGTGCTGCGCTGGACCAAGCGCAAGGTCTCCGAGGCGGCCCAGAAGGCCCTCGACCCGAAGGTCCGCCGCCGCAACATCATCCTGACCAGCGTCGGCCTCGTGATCGCGGGCGCGCTGATCGGCTTCTACCTGTGGAAGTACGGGCTGGTCCTGCCCTGGAACGTCAAGAAGTAGCGACCGTCCGGCGCTGGTCGGGAGCGCCGCTCACATGCGGTAATGTTTGCGGTGCGTCCGGGCGATTAGCTCAGTGGGAGAGCACTTCGTTCACACCGAAGGGGTCACTGGTTCGAACCCAGTATCGCCCACCCGGACCAGAGGCCCGGAGACTTTCACCGTCTCCGGGCCTCTGGCGTTCCCGGCGCTCCCGCCGCCCCTCAGCGCAGCTTCCCGAGGGCCGTCCGCAGCCGCCGCGCGTCCCGCAGCCGCTTCTCGTACGTCGCCCCCACGGCCAGCAGCAGCGCCCCCGCCAGGGCCGGCGGCAGCCAGCGCGGCAGCGCGTCCACCACCTGGACGACGTACGGCGCCAGCTCGTGCAGCGCCACCAGCCCCAGGGTGACCCCGCCCAGCACCAGCGGAGCCTGGAGCCGCCCGCGCGCCCCGGCCAGGGTCACCGCGAGGGAGCCCAGCCCCAGCAGCAGCGGGCGCGTCCAGTGCGGGTCGGCCCAGACCGCGATCAGGCTCGGCAGCAGGGTCGCCGCGAGCCCCGGGCCGTACGTCGCCCAGGACGAGGACGCCGCCGGATCCCGGCGCCGCCGCAGCCACCCCACCACCAGCGCGGGCACCGTCACCGGCAGCGTGTACGCCTCCGGCACGCTCACCCCGGACGCCGCCAGCCGGACCCACGCGGCCGCCAGGAACAGCGCCCCCGCCGCCCAGCCCACCGCGCGCCGGTCCACCCGCACCGCCGCCCCCGCGCACACGACCCCCGCCAGGCCCAGGACCAGGGCCAGGAAGGGCGCCTCACCCGCCCCGAGCGCCAGGACCAGGGCCAGGCCCCCCGCGGCCGCCCCGGCCGCCTCCAGGGGGATCCGCAGCGCACCGGCCCGGGGCCCCGGGAGCGCCGCCGCGGCCGGGACCAGCAGGACCAGCAGCGGCCACTGGCGCGCCGGCAGCTCCAGCACGGCCGCCAGCGCGAGCAGCAGCCCCGTCGCGTACCCGGTGCCCACCACGGTGGCCACCGCCCGCGGTGCCAGCGGCCCGCGCCCGTACGCCGCGCCCGCCGCGCACAGCGCGCCCAGCGCCGCCCACACCGCGAAGGTCGCCGCACGTCCGTCCAGCGCGGCCACCGTCAGGCTCGCGGCCCCCGCCGCCCCGCACGCACCCGCCGCGATCCGCACCCCGGCGGCAGCGGGCGCCCGCGCCAGCCCCAGGGCCACCAGCAGCGCGGCCGCCGTCACCGCCAGCTGCCCCGCGCACACCCCCGCCACCGGCACCGAGAACGCCACCGGCGCCGCGAACAGGGCGCCCCAGGCGAGCGGCACCGCGGCCACCCGGGCCTCCCGCCGCCCGGACGCCCGCTCCAGCCAGAGCGCCACCGCGGCCGCGATCAGCGCCACGACCACGACCTGCGGCCCGCGCCAGTCGAGCTCCACCCGCGGACTCCCCGCGCCCCACACCGCGTCCAGCACCGGAGCGGGCGCCACCAGTACCCGCAGCGCCCACAGGAACGCGACCAGACCGCCGAGCCCGGCCACCGCCACCCCGGCCCCCGCGAGCCCGTGCCGCACCCGCACCGGCAGCGCGGTCACCCGCAGCGCGGCCGGGAGCGGCAGCGACACCAGCACGAAGAACACCGGACCCCAGGCGGTCCCCCGGGGGATCACCAGCGTCTGCACGACCAGGACCCAGACCAGGCCCCCGGCCCCCGCGAGCAGGGGCACGAGCTGCTCCTGCCGGATCCGGCAGGCCACCACGACGAACGCGGACCCCGCGGCCCCCAGCAGTGCCGCCGCCGACAGCCCGCCCCCCGGCGTGGACGCGTCGGCCGCCAGCGCCAGGCCGACACCCACGGCGCCCAGACCCGCCAGGGCGGCGAACACCCCGGCCAGGATCCGCACCGCGGGCCAGACCCGGGGCGCCGCCGCCGCGGAAGGGCCCGCCCACAGCCCGAGCGCCGCGTTCAGCGCCGCGAGGACCAGCAGGGTCCAGCCGCCCGCGGTCCGGCCCACATGCAGCGCCAGCGCGAGGCAGGGCAGCGTCCACTGGGCCGCCGCCAGCGCGACCGGGAGCGGCAGCCGCAGCTTCCGCAGGCTCATCCCGTACCCCGACCACAGCGCGGCCAGCACGGCGGACGCACCCGCCGCGTACCAGGCGGGCGGAACGTCCCCGAGGGCCACCTCGCGCAGCGCGTACGCGTCCAGCACCGTCAGCAGCAGCCCCACCGCCGCCACCGACTCCGCGGTCGAGGCCAGCCCCCGGCGCAGCAGGGGCGCGGGCACCGCCAGCGCCGTACCCGTCAGCGCGGCCAGCACCACGGCCCGCCCGCCGATCCCGAGGGACCCCCAGCTGACCAGCGTGAAGGCGAGCGCGGCCACCGCGAGCAGCACCGCGCCCAGCACCAGCAGCACGTTCTGCGCGCCCGGCGCCGAGGTCTCCCGCCGTGCGGCGACGGGCGGCGCGGGCGGCCAGGACGGCCCGGGCCCCCGGCCCGGCGCGGGCCGCCCCGGGGGCACGGGCCCGGACACGGGCGGCGCGACCGGCGCGTTCAGCACCCGGACCAGCCACTCCCGGCGACCGAGCAACTGCAGCCGCCTCGCGTCGAGGTGGGCCAGCTCCCGGTCGATGAACGCCAGCTCCGAGGCGGGCGGCAGCGGATTCTCCATGCTGCGCAGTGTGGCGCCGCTCACGCCCCCGGGACATGGGTGCGCGTACTCATCCGCGTACTCACGCGTGCGTACTCACCGGCGTGCTCACGCCTGCGCACGCACGCGCGTTCAGGCCGAGCGGTCCCCTTCGTGAACGCGTTTCCCGAGCGGGTCCCCGGGCGCGCCCCAGGAGTTCACACTGGACCCATGGACTGGAGCCACTACCGCTTCCGCAGTGTGTGGGACCTCGCGTCCCCGCCCGAGCGGGTCTACGCCGTGCTCGAACGCGCCGAGGAGTACCCGCGCTGGTGGCCCCAGGTCCGCGCGGTGCGGACGCTCGGCCCGCGCAGCGGCGCCGGGTCCTTCCGCTCCGTGCTGCCCTATGAGCTGGAGGTCATCGCCGCCGAGCTGCTGCGCGACCCGGCCGCAGGCGTCCTGGAGGTGGCCCTGACCGGGGACCTCGAAGGGTGGGCGCGGTGGACCGTACGGCCGCGCGGGCGCGGCACCCGGGTCCTGTACGAGCAGGAGGTCGAGGTGCGCCGGGCGCTGATGCGGCGGCTCGCGGTGCCCGGGCGGCCCGTCTTCCGGCTCAACCACGCGCTGATGATGCGGTCCGGGCGGCGGGGGCTGGCGGCCGCTCTGGCGGGCCGGCCGGAGGCGGTTTGAACGCACGGCCTCCGGGCCTGTATTGTTCGATCCGTTCCCGGGCGATTAGCTCAGCGGGAGAGCACTTCGTTCACACCGAAGGGGTCACTGGTTCGATCCCAGTATCGCCCACCGGGACAGGCCGGTCCGTCGAAAGACGGACCGGCCTTCCGCATGTCCGGGGCCGTCCCGGAAGGGACGGCCTAGGCCGCGGCGGGCATCTCCGGACGCAGCGGCCAGTGCGGATCCACCGGCTCCGGGGTGCCGTTGCGCGCGAACCAGGCCTGCAGCCCGCGCGCCTGTGCCGCGTGCCACACCGCCTGCAAGGTGTGCAGCTCGGCCGGGGACAGCCGCTCCAGCCGCCCCGAGAACCGCCGCCCCACCGCCCGGACGACCTCCAGCGACGCCATCGCGTCCGCCGCCGCGTCGTGCGCCGCCTCCAGCTCTATGCCGTAGTGCGCGCACAGGTCCGTCAGCGTACGGCGGCCCTTGCGGTAGCGGTCCAGATGCTTGTCCAGCACCCGCGGGTCCAGCACGGTCAGCGGCCGGTTGTCCAGATAGCGGCTCAGCGGCGACGCCCGGTGGCGGCGCAACTCCCGGTCCAGCAGGGTCAGGTCGAACGGCGCGTTCATCACCACCACCGGCCGGCCCGCGGCCTGCTGCTCCGCGAGGGCCTGCGCTATCTCGTCCACGACCGGCGCCGGCCAGCGCCCGTTGCGCTGGAGGTGGTCGTCGGTCAGTCCGTGCACTTCCGTGGCGCCGGGGGGTACCGGGACCCCCGGGTTGACCAGCCACCGGGTGGAGCGGGCCCGGCCGCCCGCACACTCCTGCACGACGAGCGCGGCGGACACGATGCGGTCCCGCTCGACGTCCACCCCGGTGGTCTCGGTGTCAAATGCGGCCAGCGGGCCCTCGTACCAGCGCGTCATGGCGAACTCCTCGTCCCCGATCGGCAGATGGGCACCGACGCCCGTGGCGCGCGACCCCTGCCCGAAACGGTGATACCCGTGCTGTTTGCCGTGTACGCCGTTTGCGGGGTGCCGGGTGCGGAGACAACTCCCTTGGGGGACCGCACGGGTGAGCGACCGTCACCGCCATGCCGCCGCTGTCGCGCCGCGGGCCCCCGACCTCATGAGCACAACGCCTCACGCAGAGCCCGAAAGGCATGGGGAGCCATGGCGCTCGCGCATCCCGAACCGGGTGGGGCGCTGCACGGGCGGACCGAGCCGGGAACCGGGACCGGACCGCTGCGCGGCACACTCGCCACCACCGCCTGCATGGAGACCCTCCAGGTGGGCTACCTGCACGCCGTCGCGGCCGCGGCCGGCTGCTCCCTCTCCCAGCCCTTTCCGGACAACGGCATCGACTGGCACGTCAGCCACGGCTCGCCCGAGCACGCCATAGACGACGAGGTGACGGTCAAGGTGCAGCTCAAGGCCACCTACCAGACCCCGCCGAACCCGCCCGGACCGACCTTCGCCTTCACCCTCGACAACGAGCACCTGGTCAAGCTCGCCCGCACCCCGGCCGCGGTGCCCAAGATCCTCGTCGTGATGCTCGTACCGCGGGAGCGCGGCGAGTGGCTGAGCGCCGGGCACGACCGGCTCGACCTGCGGCACTGCTGCTACTGGACCAATCTGGCCGGGCACCCCGTGACCGGCCGGCGCCGGACCACCGTACGGATACCGACCGCGCGGATCTTCGACGACCGGGCGCTGTGCGAGATCATGACCCGGGTCGGGTCGGGAGGGACGCCTTGATGCACTGGCCGAACCTGGAACCGGCGGGACCGCCGGACACCGCCGACACCGACGGGGCGCAGACGCCCGATCCCGCGCAGGTGGACCCCGCCGTGCTCGCCGCGCTGCTGCGGCGGCACGGCTGGCTGCGCCGCGGCGGCTCCGCGGGGCGGTACGGGCGCTGGACGCCGCCCGGGCTCGCCGGGACCAGCCTGCTCGTCCCCGAGAACCGGGCCTTCCCCGACTGCGCCGACCTGGTCGAGGAGGCGCTCACCGCCCTCTCGCGCAGCGGGCTGCCGTCGGCGCGCGAGGTGCTGTACGGGCTGAGCGTGCCCAGCGACGAGGTGCGCTGGATCCGCGAGATACCCGAGGCCGAGGGGCTGTACGGGCCCCGGGGCGAAGCCTCGTGGTCGGCGCAGGAACAGCTGCGCACGGCGGCCCGCCAGCTCCTGCTGGCCGGGGCCCTCGCCGACCGGGCCCGGGCCGGATATCACGGCGCCCGGCACCGGGGGCAGGCCGAACGGGCCCTGGACGGCGTGCTGGTGGGTCCCGCTCCGGGCGGCCGCAGGCTCACGGCGTACGTCCCCGTCGACGGCGGCCGGGGTCCGGTGACCCGGCTGCACCACGCGCTGCACGCGGCCCGGGAGGCCGTGGACTACCAGCGGGCCACCGGCGGCATGGAAGCCTTCGACGCCGCCGTCGGGGCCGGGGTCAGCCGGGAGCTGGCGGACGCGCTGATCGCCCTGGTCAGGGGCTCGGGCGGGGCCCGCATCGCGCTGGCCTGGTCGCCGGCCGCCGGGGTCCCGGCGGGCTGCGCCGCCCGGCCGGAGCCGGTGGAGTTCTCCCCGGGCGACCTGCCGGTGCTGCGCGCGGCGGCGGCCCGCTACACCCGGGACGAGCCCGCCGTACCGGTACGGATCGTGGGCGCGGTGGTGCGGATGCGGCGCTCGGGGCCGGGGGGCGGGGGCACCGTCCGGCTGCGCGTCCTGTCCGGCGCGGAGGTCCCGTACGTCCGGGTCGCGCTCGGCGAGGAGGCGTACCGGGTGGCGGGCCACGCGCACCTCGCCGGGCTGCCGGTCCGGCTCAGCGGGCGCCTCCAGCGGCGCGGCGGCTTCCGGCGGCTGACGGACGCGGCGGAGGTCACGCCGGTCTGCCTGGACGAGGTCGAGCGGGACCGGCTGATGAAGTCCCTGTACGCGGACTTCCCGCCCTCGGACGGGCTGCCCTTCGCGGACCCGGACGCGGACCCGGACCCGGACGCGGACCCCGACGCCTGAACGCGGGCGTTCCTAGGGCCTGGTGAAGGACGCCATCACCAGGCCGGGGACGGGCGAGAAGTCCGCGCCCCGCGTGAAGCCCATGCGGGGATAGAGGGTCATGGCGGGCGTGTTCGCGGCGCCGGTGGTGACCCCGACCGAGCGGCCCGGGAGCACGTCGTCCAGCAGGTGCCGCAGCAGCAGGGAGCCGATGCCCCGGCGGAACCAGGCCGGATCCACGCACAGCCGGTCGATGGAGGCTTCCGCGCGCGCGGCCCCGGGCTCCGCCACCCGTTCCCAGGCGAGGAACCCGGCCACCTCACCGGCCGGGGACACCGCGCCGAGCCAGTTCAGCGGGCGGGCCCGCAGCTCCGCCAGGCTCTCCCGCAGCGCCGGTATGCCGTCGAAGCCGATCAGTTCGGCCTCCACCGTGTAGGCGGCCCGCCCGACCCGGTACACGGCGGCGGCGGTCGCGTCGTCGGTGAGGTCCAGCGGACGGACGAGCGGGGAGACGGCCGGGGGGACGGTCGCGGGGGTGTCGCTCAGCGGGGTGTCGGTCACCCGCGCCACGGTACGTCGGCCCCGCGGCCGGGGGCCGCGCGGTAACCGTTTAGCGGCTGAGCGGTCCGGCTCGGTACGATTCAGGCGCGCAGTGTTCGCTCGCGCACCCCCTGAGTCAGGAGAGACCGGTGTCAGACGTCCGTGTGATCATCCAACGCGATTCCGAGCGGGACGAGCGCGTGGTGGCCACGGGCACTACGGCGGCCGACCTCTTCCCCGGTGAGCGCACCGTCGTCGCGGCGCGCGTCGCGGGAGAGCTGAAGGACCTGGCCTACGAGGTCAAGGACGGCGAGACCGTCGAGCCGGTGGAGATCTCCTCCGAGGACGGACTGAACATCCTGCGCCACTCGACCGCGCACGTCATGGCGCAGGCCGTGCAGGAGCTGTTCCCCGAGGCCAAGCTGGGCATCGGCCCGCCGGTCCGGGACGGCTTCTACTACGACTTCGACGTCGAGAAGCCCTTCACCCCCGACGACCTCAAGGCCGTCGAGAAGAAGATGCAGGAGATCCAGAAGCGCGGTCAGCGCTTCTCGCGCCGTGTCGTCACCGACGAGGCGGCCCGCGAGGAGCTGGCGAACGAGCCGTACAAGCTGGAGCTGATCGGGCTCAAGGGCTCGGCCGCGACCTCGGACGACGGCGCGGACGTCGAGGTGGGCGGCGGCGAGCTGACCATCTACGACAACATCGACGCCAAGACCGGCGACCTGTGCTGGTCGGACCTGTGCCGCGGCCCGCACCTGCCGACCACCCGCAACATCCCGGCGTTCAAGCTGATGCGCAACGCGGCCGCCTACTGGCGCGGCAGCGAGAAGAACCCGATGCTCCAGCGCATCTACGGCACCGCGTGGCCGTCGAAGGACGAGCTGAAGGCCCACCTCGACTTCCTCGCCGAGGCCGAGAAGCGCGACCACCGCAAGCTCGGCGTCGAGCTGGACCTCTTCTCGGTCCAGGACGAGATCGGCTCCGGCCTGGCCGTCTTCCACCCGCGCGGCGGCACCATCCGCCGGGTCATGGAGGACTACTCGCGCAAGCGGCACGAGGAAGAGGGCTACGAGTTCGTCTACACCCCGCACGCCACCAAGGGCACCCTCTTCGAGAAGAGCGGCCACCTGGACTGGTACGCGGACGGCATGTACCCCCCCATGCAGCTCGACGGTGGTACCGACTACTACCTCAAGCCCATGAACTGCCCGATGCACAACCTGATCTTCGACGCGCGCGGCCGGTCCTACCGTGAACTGCCGCTGCGCCTCTTCGAGTTCGGCACGGTGTACCGGTACGAGAAGTCGGGCGTCGTGCACGGCCTGACCCGCTCGCGCGGCTTCACCCAGGACGACGCGCACATCTACTGCACCAAGGAGCAGATGGCGGAGGAGCTCGACCGCACCCTCACCTTCGTCCTGAACCTGCTGCGCGATTACGGCCTGACCGACTTCTACCTGGAGCTGTCGACCAAGGACCCGGAGAAGTTCGTCGGCTCGGACGAGATCTGGGAAGAGGCGACCGAGACCCTGCGCCAGGTCGCCGAGAAGCAGGGCCTCCCGCTGGTCCCGGACCCGGGCGGCGCCGCGTTCTACGGCCCGAAGATCTCGGTCCAGTGCCGGGACGCGATCGGCCGCACCTGGCAGATGTCGACCGTGCAGCTCGACTTCAACCTGCCGGAGCGCTTCAACCTGGAGTACACCGGCCCCGACGGCACCAAGCAGCGGCCGGTCATGATCCACCGCGCGCTGTTCGGTTCCATCGAGCGGTTCTTCGCGGTGCTGCTGGAGCACTACGCGGGCGTCATGCCGCCGTGGCTGGCCCCCGTCCAGGCGGTCGGCATCCCGATCGGCGACGCGCACATCGAGTACCTGCAGGAGTTCGCCGCCGAGGCGAAGAAGAAGGGCCTGCGGGTCGAGGTGGACGCCTCGTCGGACCGGATGCAGAAGAAGATCCGCAACCAGCAGAAGCTCAAGGTCCCGTTCATGATCATCGTCGGTGACGAGGACATGGCCGCCGGTACCGTCTCCTTCCGCTACCGCGACGGTTCGCAGGAGAACGGCGTCCCCAAGGCCGACGCCCTGGCCAAGCTGGTCAAGGTCGTCGAGGACCGCGTCCAGGTCTGATCCGTGCGCCGTCACGGACGAGGAAGGCCCCCGGGAAGTGATCACTTCCCGGGGGCCTTCCTAGTCCGTGACGGCAAGGTCATATGCTGCATCCCATGACGAGTGAGCCGGA